>CAYMBU010000201.1:0-1590 GCA_964388765.1 uncultured Eubacterium sp. | reverse complement strand
ATAAATCATGGAAGCAAAAGCAGTTGCAAAATATGTCAGAATGTCTCCGATCAAGCTGAAGCCTGTTACAGACCTTGTAAGAGGTAAGGATCTGAACGAAGCACTGACCATTCTCAAGTTCACATCCGGTAAAGGTGCAGAGCTTGTAGAGAAAGTAGTTCAGTCAGCCGCGGCTAACGCAGAGAATAACTTTGATCTGAACCGCGACGATCTGTATGTAGCAGAGATAAGCGCCAACCAGGGCCCGACCATGAAGAGATGGAGAGCGGGAGCCCAGGGAAGAGGCATGGCGATCCTGAAGAGATCAAGCCACATCAGCGTGGTTCTGAGAGAAAAGGGATCCAAAGACGATAAAACGGAAGCTTAGTAGGAGGTTCAAGAAAGTATGGGTCAGAAAGTTAGCCCACATGGGCTGAGAGTAGGCGTCATCAAAGACTGGAATTCAAGATGGTACGCCGGTAAAGAAGACTTCGCGGGCTTCCTTGCTGAGGATGACGCGATCAGAAAAACAATCAAAAAGTCATACTACGGTGCCGGTATCTCCAAGGTGGTAATCGAGAGACCGTCAGCCGAGAAGCTGAAGATCAGAGTTCTTACGGCAAGACCGGGAATGCTCATCGGAAGCAAAGGCGAAGGCATCGACCAGATGACAGCACAGATCAGAAAGCTCACAAAGAAAAACGTGAACATCTCGATCGAAGAGCTCAGAAGAAGCGAGCTCGACGCACAGGTATCTGCTGAAGGTATCGCAGACGCACTTGAGCACAGAGTTTCATTCAGAAGAGCTATGAAACAGGCGATCGGCCGCACAATGAAAGCCGGAGCTAAAGGATGCAAGGTCCTCTGCTCAGGAAGACTCGGCGGAGCTGAGATCGCAAGATCAGAAAAGTACAGTGAAGGAAACGTTCCTCTGCACACACTGAGAGCCGACATCGACTATGGTTTTGCTGAAGCAAATACAACATACGGAAAGATCGGCGTCAAGGTATGGATCAACCACGGTGAGATCCTTGACAAGGGACTGCAGAGCCCGATCCGCGAGGAGAAACGTGGAAACAAAGGCAAGTTCAAGAAGGACAGCGACAGAAGACGCAGTGACAGAAGACGTAATGACCGTAACGACCGTAACGGAAGAAACGGCGGACGTCCGGAGATCGCCAAGGCTGCTTACTCAAGAAAAAGAGTCATCAAGCAGGCGCCTGTTGAAGCTGAAGCCCCTGTTGAGAACGTACAGGAAACTGCAGAAACTAACGAATAGCAATATTGCTTAGAGGATCACGAAAGGAGGAACTTAGCCATGTTGATGCCAAAGCGCGTTAAGCATAGAAGAGTTCACAGAGGAAGAATGAAAGGAATTGCCACAAAGGGCAATACCGTCACCTACGGTGAGTTCGGACTCGTCGCGACAACATGCGGATGGCTCACATCCAACCAGATCGAGGCTGCACGTATCGCGATGACAAGATACACCAAGAGAGGCGGTCAGGTATACATCAAGATATTCCCTCACAAGTCAGTAACTAAGAAACCTGCTGAAGTACGTATGGGTTCCGGAAAAGGTGCTCCTGAGTACTGGGTAGCAGTAGTAAA
>CAYMBU010000200.1:0-1692 GCA_964388765.1 uncultured Eubacterium sp. | reverse complement strand
TGATATGCTACCTCCTAGGTAGACAGTTGAAAAAATACAACTATCTATCCTAGGAGGTTTTTCTATGCAAAGGTTTACCAAAGAAGAGAAACTTTGGGCAGTAGATCAACGGCTTAATAAAAAGCGATCATTCAATTCAATCGCAGATCAACTGAGTATACATAAGGGTACAGTGAGGGATTGGGTCAACCAATTTAGTTCATTTGGAGCAACTGCATTCGATCGCAAACATAACACGCACTATTCTGAAGAGCTCAAGAATGAAGCTGTGCGTTTTTATCTGGATGGCAGAGGATCTATGTCTGATACATGTATTCATTTCAAAATTCACTCAGACAGGCAACTGCGTAGTTGGATTCGGCAGTATAATAGTCATGAACTTAAAGCTTCACCAGGTATATATGGAGGAACAAAGAGCATGACTAAGGGACGGAAGACCACATTCGATGAGCGTGTTTCCATAGTTGAAGAATGTGTCAAAAACAACATGAACTATGCTGAAACGGCAGAGAAATACGGATTGTCGTATCAGCAGGTGTATGTATGGTTGCGTAAATACAAACAGAAAGGCATAGAAGGACTAAAGGATCACAGAGGCCGAAGAAAGCCGGAATCTGAGATGTCGGATCTGGAGAAACTCAAAGCCGAGAATCGTATGCTGAAAGCCGAACTGGAGCGAAAAGAGCTGGAGAATATGTTCCTAAAAAAAGTGGACGAAATCGAAAGGAGGCGATCTTAGGGAGAGTACGTCAGGAACATGTATATCAGGCGATCTGCGAATTGAATGCGGAAGGGAAAGCGAGCATCAACAGGCTGTGTGAAGTAGCCGGCATACCGAGGTCTTCGTATTACAAATGGCTGCATAGAACACTTCCTGAGTCTGAGCAGATCAACATCGCCATCAAAGAAGCGATATTATCCATCCATGAAGAATACCCCGACAAGGGGTACCGCCGGATACGTGATGACCTCGCCAGAGATTATGGTTTCATTGTAAACGACAAAAGAGTACTTCGGATCTGCAGATATCTTCATATCAAGTCGACTATCAAGTATCGCAATGAAGGATGCACAGTAAGCGACAAGGATCCGGTACATGTTGCCGAGAATATATTGAACAGAGATTTCAAGGCGAAGCAGCCGAACGAGAAATGGCTTACAGATGTGACGGAATTCAAATACTACGTCGGGAATGAAAAGAGAAAGATCTATCTTAGTGCCATACTGGATCTATACGATCGTCGTATTGTATCATATGTAATCAATGATTACAATGACAATCCTCTGGTGTTTGATACATTCCGCAGAGCTGTAAACCTGTACCCTGATGCACATCCTTTGTTCCATTCAGATCGCGGATTCCAATATACATCGAAGCAATTCCATCAAATGCTTGAGGATCATGGAATGGTACAGAGCATGTCGCGTGTTGGTAAATGTATCGACAATGGGCCTATGGAAGGATTTTGGGGAATACTCAAACGAGAAAGATATTACAAGTGTACATTCTCATCCAGAAGGTCGATCGTAGATATGGTCGAGCAATACATTGAGTATTACAACAACAAGCGATATCAGCGAAGTCTTGGAGTCCTGACGCCAATCGAAAAATACACGAAGTATCTATTAGCAGCATGAAAAACACATCCCCGCGTCAAACGCGGGGTTGTTTATTAACGGGCAAAGCCCTTA
>CAYMBU010000199.1:0-1719 GCA_964388765.1 uncultured Eubacterium sp. | reverse complement strand
GAGGGAAAACAGAACAGACAGCTTAAAACTGTTTGACTTTTTATAGGAGTTAAAATGGAACAGAAGAACGATAAAGTAGGTGAATACCTCGTACATCATCTGGACAGCCTGTTGTTCGACGAGCTTTCCGACGAATATCTTAAGAAGGCTGAGATGACGGAGATACTGAAGGGCGTTCCTATCCCGTTCAAGACGGCTGAGATCACAGGCGGAGCCACGTCGACTCTGATGATAGCAAGCAACATGGCTTATGTCATAGGATGTGACAGGAACTTCAAGTACCGTGACAATTACCTGGCATATATAGCGAAGTGCTTCCCGCATGATTTTGAAAAGCCTCTTCTGAACGAGGGAGTGAAGGCGGCGCAGGATAAGGATCCTGAAACCGCATGCATCTGGTTCAGGGCTGCGCTTCAGATCGCACCGGATTCACAGGACGCTCTCTTCCTTTACGCAAGGGCATGTAAAGACGCGTATGAGAACGGCGACGGCGAGGACTACGTCGGTACTTTCAAGGCTGAGTCGCTTCGTATGTTCGAAAAGCTTACGATAATGCATCCGGAATTTGATCAGGGATTCTATTTCCTTGGGTACGGATATCTGAATCTGGGGCTCTACACCAAGGCAAAGCTCACTTTTGATGAATTCATGAGAATATCGAAGGAAGGGGAGCTCCGTGCGGAGATCGCGGAAGTGCTCGACAAGCTGGCAGACCCGTGTAAGATCGAAGGCGGGATAAACGACATAACCGCTGGTAGATACGACAGGGGAGTCATGGTACTGGAGCCGTATACAAAAGATGAGAGATTTAATACTTACTGGCCTATGTGGTATTATCTCGGTATAGCATATAAGGAAGGCGGTAATCCGGTCGAAGCCGAGAGACATCTGCTTACCTGTCTCAGGTATTCTCCTTCCAATACAGACGCAATGAACGAGCTGGCGGAGATCTATGAAGAGGCGGGAGACGGCGTGAAAGCAAAGAAATACCGCGACAAGATAGCGCTCGTGGAGCAGAACCGGGAGCTTGACAGGCAGGAAAGAGCAAAGGAAAACGCAGAGGAAACAGCAAAGGATGGTCTTCAGTGACCATCTTTTTGTTATATGGAAAAACTATTGCTGAACAAATTGTCAGAATATTTTGATAAAATGCTTGACTTTATGTTCTGCAGCTGTATAATGAAGATGAAATCAGAGATGATATGAGATAGATCAAACAATCGTAAGATTTCAGACCGGTGTACATGCCGGAATCAGTACGAAGGGAGATGAGACCAATGGATGTTTACAGAAGTCCGGGAGACATATCCGGGCATGGTCTCAGAACTCGGAGGCAGGATAACTGATCATCACATCACGCCATGACCATATGGCACAGAGGAAATGAGTCCTCAGAATTCGTTAGCAGAATGTATCAGCTGTCAGAAATGTTTCCGGGTCAATCTGGAGATCAGCCCATACAAGTTAGCGGAAATGGTTATTTTAAGTGAATAGTTCGTAGAACCTCACCGTTGTGAGGATACCATTATAGATCAGTATATGTCTTAGAATAACGGAGTAAAATACCGGGGTCAGAAAGGGCCCCGGTTTTTATTTGTGATTAATCCTTGACACCTCGCCGACCATGTTATATAATGTCATAGTCGCTTGAATAAGGCGGTCTTAAGTGCCTCGATAGCTCAATGGTAGAGCAACCGGCTGTTAACCGGTAGGTTGTAG
>CAYMBU010000198.1:0-1750 GCA_964388765.1 uncultured Eubacterium sp. | reverse complement strand
TGATCTCCATGATCTCTGCCTGGCCCTGGATAAGGACTGACGAGATGATCTTGTTGGATCCCTGAATGTATCTCAGGATGTTGCTCGTTGTGATATCCAGAGGATTCAGTACCATATCGACTCCCATCTGGGAGATGAGGTCCTGATAGTTCTCATGGCTTACCTTTGATATTACGTCAGGAATGCCGTGCTTCTTTGCGGTCAGCGCAAGGAGAAGGTTTTCTTCGTCATATCCCGTAGCTGTGATGAAGGCGTCCATGCTGTCCATGTTCTCTTCTTCAAGAAGATCTATGTCAGTGCCTTCGCCGTGAAGCACCATTACGTTGTTAAGGTTCGTTGAAAGATAGCGGCAGCGATCCAGATCATGTTCTACGATCTTTACAGAAGTACCATATTCTTCAAGCTTCTGGGCCAGATAGAAACCGGTCTTTCCTCCGCCTATGATCATTACATTGTTCAGGCGGGCAGGCTCCTCCTCGTGGATCTTCTTATGCAGCTGTGCGATGACTTTTTTATCACCGATAGCATAGAGAATATCATTCTCCTGTATTTCATCGTTCTTTTTCGGAAGAATGACTTTGCCCGCGCGTGAGATGGCCGCGATGATTATGTCAGGCATGACCTCGCGGATATCCGTTATGGTAAGTCCTATCAGAGACTGGTATTTCTCAGCAGGGAATTCAGTCAGAGCTATCTTCCCGCTTGTGAACATACCATTGCTCAGGGCGTATTTTTCAACGAGGTATTTATATATCTCTACGGTTATCGCCATGTCAGGGTTGACTATGGAGTCTATTTCCATTGCCTCTCTTATGAACTCGAACTGGTTCATGTGCTCTGGATCCCTTACTCTGGCTATGACATGCTTGCATCCGAGCTTTTTGGCAAAAGATGCAATGACTATGTTTCTCTCGTCGTTTCCTGTCGCGGCGAGCAGGAACTCAAAATTCTCGATCCCGAGCTCCTCGAAGACAGAGATCTTTCTCGCGTCTTCATTTACTGTCATTACGTCCAGCTGCTGAGCCATACGCTCAAGTGCTATATCATCTTTATCTATGAGGGTTACGGCGTAATCTCCGTCTGCCAGCGCTTCAGCGACTTTGCATCCCAGTTTGCCGCACCCTACGATCGCTACGTCCAACATTTGCGAAAGTAACCTCTTTTCCTACAAATACTAAATTCATATTTTAGTCCCAGACATATAGTTTTGCAAGCGTATGCGATATATTTTTCACATGAAGTGGAAAAATCGCCGGCGTCATAGTATCATTAGATGACGGAGGGACACGGAATGAAAGAACACGACATCAAAATGATCGCTGTAGATCTAGACAGGACGGCTCTTGATAATGAGAGCAGGCTTACAGAACGGACGATAAAAGCGTTTCGGGCCGCGGCAGATAAAGGCGTCATAGTCGTAATTGATACAGGAAGAACATTTGACGCACTGCCAGAGCAGGTCCATGGACTGGATCCGATAAAGTACTTTATCTGTTCGAACGGTGCTACCATATACGATGCGGAAACGAAAGAGCTGCTGATGGAGAAATGTCTCGATCCGACTGCGGTAGAAATGATGACAGAGCTTGTAAGAAAGGAAGACCTCATGTTTGAGTCGTTCACGGCCGGCAGAGCATATATCGGAAAAGATTATTACGAAAAAGTATGTAGCGGTGGACTCGATTACAGGAGCAGAAAGTATGTGGAGGAGACCAGGACTCCCGTGGACGACATATTCCGCTTTACACTG
>CAYMBU010000197.1:0-1762 GCA_964388765.1 uncultured Eubacterium sp. | reverse complement strand
TACTTCGAAAAGCACCCGGATGAACTCAAGAAAATCAAGGATAATATCAACTCAGACGAAAGCATCAGTAAGGTGATGGATGTGGATGTGACAGCAGACGGTAACACGCTGAACTACATTTACACATTCAAGGAGACTTACTCTGACGCGCAGATCGAGCAGTTCAAGCCTGAGCTCAAGAAGAGCATGGAAAGTGAATTGGCCGATGAGATGAAAGCAAAGATCCCTGATATCGAAAAAGGGTTCGGCCTGACCGAAGTCAAGCTGTATATGGAATACAGAAACGGCGATGGGACGAAGATTCTTGGCACGACATACGAATAGAAAGGAGATAAGTGTTATGAAAAAAATATCTAGTGATTCTAGCAGCAGCAGTAATGGTTTTGATGCTGGCGGCATGTGGCTCATCGTCTGAAGCACCTGCTAAGGATGCAGCAGAGGGTGGCGAACAGGAACCGGCTGCAGAAGAAGCAGCAGAACCTGAAGCGGTCAATCCGTATGCGTGGCTCAGTTTCCAGGACATACCTGAATGCGACTTCATGAATGCCCTCGCGTCTAACCACTACTATAAAGAATCCGAAGTTCATATAAAAGACCTGTCATATGTAAGCAAGCAGATCAATGCCGCGGACGGTATCAACTCATACAAAGAAGACGAGTACTCCAAGGTATGGTCTGTCGACGGCAAGATGCTCTCAGTAAATGAAAGCTCCAAATCCTACATGGAACAAGAAATGAGCGACATATCGGAAGATAGAAAAGAGATCTTGAAATCCGCCATGGAAGAAGGCACCAACCTGTATGGGCGCGAGCTCAAGGATACTGGTAAAGAGGTCGTACCGATCCAGGAAGATGACAAGGACGAATATGAATACTATGAATACTATTACCCTGAAATGGAAGAATCATCCGATAACTCGACCATAGAGCGCTACTATCTGAAAGATGGAGATGTATTCGCGATATATACGAAAACAGCTCTTGGAGAGACAGTAGTTGAGAGCACTGAGATCATAAAGAAGATGTCAGAAGATGTTCCTGACGGTATATTCAATCTTCCTGACGTTTCCGACTACAAGAAGATCGATTAATGATTTCATATCAGTGATACAAGTTGTATATCAGCTGTGAGTTTTAATAAATAATGCTGCAGAGTATGATTACCCTGCGGCATTATTTATTCTTATGCAGACATGATTTGCCGAGTTGCTGTTATTGATCGATTGTTGAAGCTACAATATTTCTGGCTTTATTGTATTTTTGTTTTATTAATGATATATAGAAACAATTGATCCTTTCCAGAGGCCCGCTCGCGCTTAACAGGCGTTTGCAGAGAACGCATAGCTCAGGAGGCTCGCCTTTCAGCCGGGCGGAGCCTTTATGAACGGCTCTGCCCGGCGCGGCCTCCTGAGTGCGTTCGCCTCTCCTATAGCAGCAACAAAGCATCCCGCCACTATCATGTTAACTACTGTTCCGGCTAATGGTACTGCTCTCATTATAGCTGCGCACGCTGCCCTGGCCACCGCACTGACGGTACCGATTTCAACAATACGCTCAATTAGTGTGTGCTGCTTATTACCCTTTTTTATTCCATAAATGCGGGCAAGAATATTGACTTCAGCACTTTCTATGCCGCTAAGTACAACTGCATGTCAACGATTTTAATTGACGTACGTCAAGTATTTCTCTGTTCTATTTATCCCTCACTAAGCTTACTTATATATTCTCTTGCTCCACCTGGAGCAGATCTTTCCGTCTTTGG
>CAYMBU010000196.1:0-1763 GCA_964388765.1 uncultured Eubacterium sp. | reverse complement strand
GTAAGCTGAGACTGAGAGACGGCAGAACCGGAGAGTACTTCGACAATCCTGTAACTGTCGGCTACATGTACATGCTCAAGCTGCACCACCTGGTTGACGACAAAATCCACGCTCGTTCAGTAGGTCCTTACTCACTCGTTACGCAGCAGCCTCTCGGCGGTAAAGCCCAGTTCGGCGGACAGCGTTTCGGAGAGATGGAAGTATGGGCTCTGGAAGCATACGGAGCAGCATATACTCTTCAGGAAATACTCACAGTCAAGTCCGACGATATCGTGGGCCGTGTCAAGACCTACGAGGCAATCGTAAAGGGCGAGAACATTCCTGAGCCTGGCATCCCTGAGTCATTCAAGGTGCTCATCAAGGAGATGCAGAGCCTTTGCCTGGACATCAAGGTGCTTGATGAGAACAGCGAGGAAATCGAGATCAAGGAAGAGACCGATGCTGACGGAATCGCAGCCATTGAGAGAATGGTCGACCGTGAGATCGAGACCAGAAGACTCGAGGAAGAGGCTGAGGCCGAGTATGAAGAATCCGTGGAAGAAGAAGATGAATTCATGGATGAAGAGATCGAAGAGGATGACGAAGAAAACTTCGAAATTATCGAAGAAGAGATAGTAGATCTCAATGAGCAGGATATAGAAGAGATAGAGAAGGCTGACAGCGGTCACGATGTTGAGCCGTCGGAAGACTAAGAAAGGGGTAAGCAAAATGAGTGAAAACACTAATTACGAAATGAACAATTTTGAAGCCCTGCAGATAGGACTTGCTTCCCCGGACAAGATCAGAAGCTGGTCTCACGGCGAGGTAACAAAGCCTGAAACTATCAACTACAGGACGCTCAAACCTGAGATGGACGGACTTTACTGCGAGAGGATCTTCGGACCTACAAAGGACTGGGAGTGCCACTGCGGTAAATACAAGAGAATCAGATACAAAGGCATCGTATGCGACAAGTGCGGTGTTGAGGTAACAAAGGCTAAGGTAAGAAGAGAGAGAATGGGCCACATAGAGCTGGCTACTCCTGTTTCACACATCTGGTATTTCAAGGGAATACCTAGCAGGATGGGACTGGTTCTGGACATTTCTCCTAAGACTCTGGAGAAGGTTCTCTACTTCGCGAACTTCATCGTAATCGATCCGGGCAATTCATCATTCGCCTACAAGGAAATCCTCACTGAACAGCAGTGGAGAGAAGCCATGGACGATCCTGCCATCAAGTTTAGGGCGGGGAGCGGCGCCGAGGCAGTAAAGGAACTGCTGAGCCAGGTGGATCTGGACGAGCTGTCAGCTGACCTTACGGATAAGCTGAAGAAGTCCACCGGACAGAAGAAGATCAGAATCACAAGAAGACTTGAGGTTATCGAGGCACTCAGAGTCTCAGGCAACAGACCTGAGTGGATGGTTCTGGATGTTATCCCTGTAATTCCTCCTGATCTGAGACCTATGGTCCAGCTGGACGGCGGCAGATTCGCGACATCCGACCTCAATGACCTGTACAGAAGAGTAATAAACAGAAACAACAGACTTAAGAGACTCCAGGAACTTAACGCTCCTGACATCATCGTCAGAAACGAGAAGAGAATGCTTCAGGAAGCCGTCGACGCTCTTATAGACAACGGCAGAAGAGGCAAGGCTGTAACAGGCCCTGGACAGAGACCTCTGAAGTCGCTCTCAGACATGCTGAAGGGCAAGCAGGGAAGATTCAGACAGAACCTCCTCGGCAAGCGTGTCGACTACTCAGGACGTTCCGTAATCGTAGTAGG
>CAYMBU010000195.1:0-1791 GCA_964388765.1 uncultured Eubacterium sp. | reverse complement strand
AAAGCATTTTGTATTTATGTTCTGGCAATGCACAGTTTTATCGATACTGTGAAGCAGAGCCCACTATAGAACAGGTACTTAATGATCTACATATTGCGCCGCCGAATGTCTCAATGTCTGATAAATATTATGTGGGGTTCTACGAAGATAAAACATTAGTGGCAGTCATGGATCTGATTGATGGATATCCAAATGCAGATATTGCATATATTGGATTCTTTATGATGGATATGACATATCAGGGGAATGAGATAGGAACAGCTATAATCAGCGAAGTTATAGATTATTTAAGGTCGATTGGGAAAACGGCAGTTCGGCTGGCAATAGATAAAGGAAATCCGCAGTCAACTCATTTCTGGAAGAAAAACGGATTTAAGATCATTTCGGAAGCTTATGTCAATGGATGGACGAAGCTGGTGGCTGAAAAACAACTATGATGTTTTCTATGCAGAAATCGGTTTATGGTTTGTAGAAAGGGGAAAAATGAAGCTGAAAAATGTACTGATCGTTGTAAAAGACATTGAAAGATCAAGAAAGTTCTATCATGATCTGTTCGGCCTTGAGATGATACTTGACAACGACGGTAATATGATCCTTACAGAAGGGCTTGTCCTGCAAGAAGAGAGATACTGGAAGGAATTTCTTGGGAGAGGCATCGTTCCGGAGAATAATTCATGTGAGCTGTATTTTGAAGAGCCTGATATAGATGGATTCGTAGAAAAACTTGAGAATTACTATCCTGAAGTCAGATACGTGAACAGACTCATGGAGCACAGCTGGGGGCAGAAGGTCATACGTTTCTATGATCCGGATGGTAACTTAATAGAAGTAGGGACACCGATGTGACATGGCAAATATCATAACAGGAATCAGAATAGTGCTCAGCATTGCTTTGATGTTCTGTCCGACATTATCGCCAACGTTTTATGCGCTGTATGTAGCTGCCGGATTTTCAGATATGATCGATGGTGCTGTGGCAAGAAAAACAGGTACTGCCAGCGAGTTCGGCTCAAAGCTGGATACGATTGCGGATATCGTGTTTGTAGCGGTATGCCTGATTAAGCTGCTCACTGTACTACATGTGCCATTATGGCTTTACATCTGGATTGCCATTATTGCATTCATTAAGGTGGCAAATATTGCAGCGGGATTCGTTGGTCAGAAAGAGTTGATATCGGTACATTCCATGATGAACAAGGTGACCGGAGGGATGCTATTCGTTTTACCGCTGACACTGGCATTTATAGATCTTAGATACAGTGCCGCAGTTGTATGCGTGGCTGCGACTATAGCGGCGATTCAGGAAGGGTATCTGATTAAAACTTTCCAAAGTCAGCAGGCGCATACTTCATTTTGCACGGATTCGCCATCTGTGAGGAATACAAAACACTTTATCTGTGTTAGTTTGATGACATCAGATAAGGAGGTGCACAGACATGGATCAATACAAAATCGGTAGATTCATAGCTGAGAAAAGAAAACAGAAGGACATGACGCAGGAATCGTTAGGCGAGAAGGTCGGCGTAACCAACAAGACCGTCTCAAGGTGGGAGACCGGAAGATACATGCCGGATCTGGACACGATCCCTGTACTTTGTGGAGAGCTTGGGATCACGGTAAACGAGCTTTTATGTGGTGAGAAACTGGATGATAACTACAAGAAACAGGCTGACGATAATATCATGGATGTATTTGCAGTAAACAAAAGCATAAATAAACGAAAACTGCTCTGTGATATTCTGACCGGCGCAGGAGCAGGGATCATTCTTGGTGTGGTATATGCTCCGAATA
>CAYMBU010000194.1:0-1808 GCA_964388765.1 uncultured Eubacterium sp. | reverse complement strand
GTGGCGCCTTATAGGCGCAAAACAAACCACCGGCTGAGCCGGTGGTTTTGATTGATTATCCTACATTTTTTAGGCTTTTTAATGCTTTAGCGGATGGAAATTGTGTTGATTTTGTGATAGAATACTAAAGTGCCGTATAATATGCGGCTATCTAGAAACATGAAACTGGAAAGGACGTGATCATTTGCTATTCTACATACTAAAGAGACTGGCAGCAGCAGTAGCAACAATACTCCTGATAATGACGATTACTTTCTTCCTGATGAACACTATTCCTGGAAGCCCGTTCCTGACTGAGAAATCTACCCCTCAGCAGATCGAACTGGCTAACAAGAAGTATGGCCTCGATAAGCCGCTTATAGTTCAGCTGAAGAATTATATAGTGAATTATCTTCATGGCGATCTTGGTGTTTCGCTTAAGATGCAGGAAGGAACTCCTGTTAAGGACATTATGTTCGGACAGGGCAAATTTATCCTATCAATCAAACTAGGCGTCTGCGCGATAATCATAGCAGTGCTGTTTGGCATACCGCTGGGATGTCTGGCGGCATATAAACGAGGTACGTGGATAGACGGATTTTTAAGGGTTATTACTACCGTCGGAGTTGCGATCCCGACGTTCGTACTCGCAGCTTCTCTGCTTATCCTTTTCGCAGTCAAGCTCCAATGGCTGCCAACGCTTTCAGGCAGTCTGAAGTCATGGCAGGCATATGTAATGCCGGTAATATCGCTTTCGTTTTATGATGTCTGCTATATCGCCAAGCTGACAAGGACGTCAATGCTTGACGCTATCAACCAGGATTATATCCGTACAGCCAAGGCGAAGGGCGTGAAGAACAAGTGGATCGTGCTGAAGCATGCTCTCAGAAATTCACTGATACCTGTAGTCACATTCCTTGGACCGCTGTTTGCATTCATCATTACAGGCTCATTCGTTGTTGAGACTACTTTCTCGATACCGGGCCTCGGAAAGTATTTCGTAGACAGCGTCATCAACCGTGATTACACAGTTATCATGGCGACTACAACAGTCGTATCCGTATTGGTTATCATCATGAATCTGGTCGTGGATATCGCATATACTATTGTTGACCCGAGGATCACACTCGGCTCATCGAACGATTAAGGAGGAGACCGTGAAACAGGCATTTAAAGAATTCAGACAATTTCAGGTCGATCATGATGCAGTATGGGAAGACTATGATATAACAGAATCCGACTTTGAACCTGCAACAGATTCAGAGAAGGAGAACATGGTAGAGATAAGGAAGAGTGTTTCCTACTGGAAAGACGCGGCAAGAAGATTCAAGAGAAATACTGTATCCATGGTAGCTCTTGTGGTATTCATCATCATTCTCTTTTTCGCTTTTGCGGGGCCATCTTTCATACCTTACGACTATGCGAAACAATACAGAAGCTCTCAGAAACTCGGTCCGTTCGAGTATTCCAAGCAGGAAGCTTTGATCAAGAGCATAGAAGGAGAAGTCGACTGTATGTATGCTACGGCACTTCAGTCCGGATCATCGACATCCCTTGACCCGGGAGACTACTTCTTTAAATTCAAAGGAAAGACATATTGTTTTAATATCGTAAAGAAGCTGTCGGATTCAGTTATAGTTCTGAAAGACGAAAAGCTTTCAACCGTGAAACAGGTCCACATAATGAACGGCGAGATAAAGAGATCTACGCCGCTGGACTACACTGATGAAGTTACTGAAGGTGCCAGAGAGCTTGAGGTCGTGAAGAGAGTGTTCCCGCATATTGCAGGAACAGATTCGCAGGGACGAGATCTTCTGGCGAGAACGATG
>CAYMBU010000193.1:0-1819 GCA_964388765.1 uncultured Eubacterium sp. | reverse complement strand
AGTGGGAGTTCATGTATGGACAGGATTGCAAGAGAGAGTCTTCTATATGATTTCTACGGGGCGCTGCTTACAGACAAGAAGCGCCAGGTCATGGAAATGTACCACGAGGACGACATGTCGCTTGCGGAGATCGCGGACGATATGGGAATTACGCGAGCGGCCGTATATGATTCGCTGAAGAGCGCTGAACAGCAGCTGGAACACTACGAAGAGAAGCTGGGGCTTCTTGCCAGGTATGAGGCTGACAGCGAGCTTGCCAGAAAAGCTGATGAGATAATAGAAAAAGCAGCCCTTGACAGGAACGATGCCAAAGAGCTGCGTGAAATAATTGATAAGCTTTCGTCTGTGGAAGCCTGACGGGATGAAGTGCAGACGCGCTGAGCGTCATAAGCCTGACGGCTATCTGAGCCACTCGGGCTCATCGTCATCATCGTCCCGGAACGCCCGCGTGATCATATGAATGATCCCCCGCACTACGCTGAACGCGGCGAAGAAAGCGAGGAACCCGGCAACGCCGTAGATCACGTCATCAAGCTCCATCGCGCCGGTGCCGTAATAGCCCTGGCCGATCTCGATGGCAAACGTGAGTACCAGTACAACGGTCAGCACATAAAGGAACGATATGACCATGGTATGTCCCGTTTTGGACAGCCAAAGAAATATCGGATGCAGCAGCATCACGAGTGCGATCCCGAAAGCGCCGACTATCAGAAAATGCAGTTCCTTGTCCGTGAAGCTGTTTTCGAACTGATTGTTCAGTGTAAGCAGATAATTGTGGACACGAGTGATAAGCATCACAAAATTATATACAATGGTATGCATGTGTTTTCTCCTTTCGCCAGCCTATTATAGCAGACGATTGTGAAGATACAATGAAGCAGATGCCATAAATCGAAAAATGACAGGAGAGACTAATGGCTTTTGAGAGTCTTTCAGAAAAACTTCAGAATACATTCAAGGATCTTAAAGGGCAGGGCGTCCTGACAGAGAAGGATATCGACAACGCGATGCGTGACATCAAGCTGTCGCTTCTCGAGGCAGACGTCAACTTCAAGGTCGTTAAAGAGTTCGTCAAGGAGACCAAGGAAGAGTGCATGGGTGCAGACGTCATGGAAAGTCTGACGCCGGCTCAGCAGGTGGTCAAGATCGTGAATAACAAGCTCACGGAACTCATGGGCGGCGCAGGAGCCAAGATCACATATTCTCCGACGGGTTTCACCACCATCATGATGGCAGGCCTTCAGGGTACAGGTAAGACTACGACGTGCGGCAAGCTTGCCAACTATCTGAAACAGTGCGGCAAGCACCCGATGCTTGCGGCGTGCGACATCTACAGGCCGGCCGCTATCGACCAGCTCGAGGTCGTAGCAAAAGCCGTAAATACGCCTGTATACATCGACCGTGACTGCAGAGACGCCGTCAAAATAGCAAAAGACGCCAGAGAGGAAGCCGAAAGAAAAGGCTGCAATGTTCTGGTGATCGATACCGCCGGACGTCTGCAGATAGACGAAGAGCTCATGGAAGAACTTTCCAGAATGAAGAGAGAGCTGAAGCCGCATGAGATCCTTCTCGTCGTGGATGCACTTTCCGGACAGGACGCCGTGAATGCGGCGCAAGGCTTTAACGACAGGCTCGGCATCGACGGCATGATCCTGACCAAGATGGATGGCGACGCCAGAGGCGGAGCCGCACTTTCCGCCAAGAAGGTAACCGGCAAGCCGATATTCTTCCTCGGCACAGGCGAGAAATACGACGCACTTGAGCCGTTCCATCCTGACCGCATGGCGAGCAGGATCCTCGGCATGGGCGACGTGCTCAC
>CAYMBU010000192.1:0-1913 GCA_964388765.1 uncultured Eubacterium sp. | reverse complement strand
AACGCATAGCGTTCATTGAACCCCGCGTCGAACGCGGGGTTTTCATTTATACAAAGAAAAGCCGGCTTATACAAAGCCGGCTCTGTCATTATGCATAATACAGATCACGCATCTTTTCTTCCGCTGGCTTCCAGAAGCTTGTCTTTCAGCTCGCCCTCGATTCTCGAAAGCTCAGCTTCAGCTTCCTTACGGCGTTTGGTACCTTCTTCCTGGATCTGTATGACCTCATCGATCGTTGAGATCAGCTGATCATTAGTATGCTGCAGCGTGTCTATATCAACGATCATGCGCTCATTCTCCTTTGCTGTCTCGATAGTAGCCTGCTTGAGCGTATCCGCATTCTTCTTGAGCATTTCGTTAGTCGCGTCAGAGACGAGCTTCTGCGCTTTCGCCGCCTCCTCGGCATGTGATACTCCGAGAGCAAGTACCATCTGATTCTTCCACAGCGGAATAGTGTTATTGATAGTGCTCTGGATCTTCTCCGCCATCATGGCGTCATCCTCCTGGATGAGCCTTATCTGCGGAGCTGTCTGAAGAGTTATGGCACGTGTGAGCTCAAGGTCTGTTATCTTCTTCTCGAATCTCTCGCACATTGCTGCAAGGTCTTTCGCTTCCTGAGCGTCTTCAGGAAGACCTGAAGCGGCTGCCTTGTTCTGCAGCTCGACCAGATCATTTTCCCGTACTTCAGCAAGCTTCTGCTTACCTGCAGCTATGTACATGGAAAGTTCTTTGAAGTACAGCTTGTTCTCGTCATAGAGCTTGTCCATGATGGAGATATCTTTAAGAAGTGTGAACTGATGTGTCTCGAGAGCCTTGGATATCTTATTGATATTCGTCTCGCTCTCTGAATATTTGACCTTCATCGCTTCCATCTTGTTGCGGCCCTTCTGGAACAGTCCGAGGAAGCCCTTCTTGTCTGTCTCTCCGAAACCTCTGACCTCAGTAGTCAGATTAGCCAGCAAAGCACCGATCTCACCGAAGTCCTTGGTACGCACACCCTTCAGCGCAGCCTCCGAAAAATTGGCTGACTTTTTCTGGGCGCCTGCGCCATACTTCATGATCTGATCCATATTCGTGATGTCAATCTGTCTGGCAAAATCATCTATCTGCTTCTGCTCCTCAGGAGAGAAGTGCTGTTCCGGTACTTCCGCAGCCTTTGCGGCAGCAAGTATAGGATCGTTGGAATCCTGCATCATGAAATCCATCTTCGGCTCCTCTTCATCAAGAGTAAGCGTAGGTATTACCTCTTCCTTTACTTTGGTATCCATTTTCACCCTCCGTTTTATTCTGCTTTCTCCGGTGTCTTTTCTCTCTGCCTTCTCAGCTGATCAAAGACATCCGCGCCCATCTGGCTCCCCTGTTCGCTTTGATCTGACTGATCAGCCTTCAGCTCCGACTCCGTATATCCATCCATCATGAGCTTGGTCTGTAATGCGTCAAGCTCAGATGAAATATCGATCATATCAGAATGAATTATATCTTTCCACAGCGTCATCGCCGCGTTATCGATGGCGTCAAGCGTTTCCAGTATGTTGTTCTTGAGCTCATTGTCTTCCGGAAGAGCCGCCGCCCTGTCGACTTCCTCGTATTGTCTAACAAGAGCTATTGTCCTCGGAAGATACATGTCCATAAATGTATCCACGCCGGCCGCTTTCATTATCTGCGGATCCTCCTCCGCTTTCTGCCCTATCGTCTTGAGAGTGCTGCTTATTCTCATAAGCTTCATCTTGATGTCGTCATCTGACACTTCTCGTGAAAGTCTCTCAAGGCTGAGAAAATCTATTTTATCATCTTCGGCGCGGCTGCCTGAAGCCCCGGAAGCTGCTTCTTTGCCGCCGCTCTTGCCTGATGCCTTAACACCCTTCTCTGCATGAGCCGGTGCTATCAGAGGTTCTATCGATGAATTCTGAGGA
>CAYMBU010000191.1:0-1941 GCA_964388765.1 uncultured Eubacterium sp. | reverse complement strand
AAGGGCTTTGCCCGTTAATAAACAACCCCGCGTTTGACGCGGGGATGTGTTTTTAGGGGAGATCGATGAGATATCTGTTTATATATCTTCTTGTAATAAATCTTACCGCATTTGCTGCGTATGGCCTGGACAAGAAAAAGGCTGAAAAGGATAGATGGAGGATACCGGAAGCAACACTTGTCATGCTCGCCGTGCTCGGAGGCTCTATTGGCGCGCTGGCAGGCATGCTCGCTTTCCATCATAAGACTAAGAAACCGAAATTCGTGATAGGGATCCCGCTCATTCTGCTTTTACAGTCTGCGGCGTCGATCGCTTTTATATATATCAAATGACTTCAGGGCAGAAAAAGGAGATAGATATGGACATTAACAGGATCCTTTCCGCGTGTGACCACACGCTTTTAAGACAGAATGCCACAATAAAAGAGATATACGAGCTCTGTGATGATGCGGTGAAGGATCATACGGCATCAGTCTGCAGTCCGCCATGTTACGTGAAACAGGCAAAAGAATACATTGCGGGCTCTGGTGTAAAGATATGTACCGTTATAGGGTTCCCTAATGGGAATGAAACTACGGAGACTAAAAGGTTCGAAACGCTGGATGCTCTGGATAACGGAGCTGACGAGATCGACATGGTCATAAACATAGGGATGCTGAAAGCAGGGGAATATGATCGTGTGTTCGGCGAGATCAGATCCATAAAGACAATCTGCGGAGATCACATTCTCAAAGTCATAATAGAGACATGCCTCCTGACTGATGATGAAAAGAGAGAGATGTGTGAGATAGTGACACGTTCCGGCGCCGACTATATCAAAACATCGACCGGATTCTCTGCAGGCGGAGCCACGTTTGATGACGTAAAGCTCATGAGTGAGAATATCGGGCCGGGAGTAAAGATCAAAGCCGCAGGCGGGATCTCGTCACTTGAAGATGCAGAGCGCTTCATGGAACTGGGAGCGTCGAGATTAGGCACAAGTAGAATTGTTAAGCTGGTAAAAGAAAAAGAACGGCAATAGCCGTTCTTTTTTTGCTGTTTTCAGACTCATTTATTCCGCGTCTCCGCCGTCATCGCTGTCTTCTGATTCGTCAGGTCCTGCGCCGTCTGCTGTCGGAAGAAATATAACATTATCTTCCTTACGCAGGTTCTCAGAGACTTTGCTGCGCGGAGGCTCTTTCTTTTTATCCTGTCTGGCAGAGCCGCTTGTAGTCATTATGTAATATACAAGGATACATACTACAAGTATGAGACCCAGAATCAATAAATGCATCTGTTACTCCTTTACAAGAGATCTCCAGTCGTGAGACACTTCTCCGTTATCTTTTACCAGGAATGGTATCCCGAGTTTCCCTTCAGCCTTAGGACCGGCAAATTCCTCATCGTTCTCATCACGTATCCTGAGAAAAGTCTTAAGATCCATCAGTCCCTCAGAGATATCGTGGAATTCATACTGTACGCCTGCCACATTGTATTTTCTTATGCACTCCAGCGTGTATGGGCAGAAGTGTGAACCATATACTTTCAGCATGATTGCGCCTCCGTTAATGATCTGCTGCGCTGTATTTTCTGATTTAATTATACACGTGTTTCATATGTAAGTGCAATATCTTAAGTGAAGCGGGTAAAAGTGGCTGTATCATTGCAAATATCGGTTCTGAAGAGTATACTAACTATGTATGTGCGTTTTTGATAAAAGCCGCATGCAAACGGCATCCCGTGACTGCAGAGAAGGCCGCGGGAAATATAAGAGACCCGTCTGTGCGCTGCAGAGAAGGCGTATGGACAGAAAGGATTATAAATGTTTGAGAAATTATCGGATAAGCCTGTTGCCGAGGTCCAGAAGGAACAGGTAAGAGAATGGAACGAGGAAGACCTCCTCGCAAGATGTGTCAGAGAAAGAGAAGGGGCAGAGCCTTTTGTTTTCTATGAAGGACCTCC
>CAYMBU010000190.1:1688-1980 GCA_964388765.1 uncultured Eubacterium sp. | reverse complement strand
GATGAATACATCAGCAATTCGATCAGCAGCTATAACATGGAGCCGGTCGATATATAGATGAGCATCATCCCGCATCTGTCCTTCCTGAGAAGAGAGGAAGGTATTATCAGGGTACGTGTCAGCAGAAAGGAACGCGCGGTAGACTTCATAAGCGAAGCAGCATTACTGAAGGGATACCACTTCGATTCAAAGGGCATGACGGTCAAGGCTCTGGCGAAGAACTGGAAAGCTGCGAACGTGAGCGGAGCAAAGCTCGTACTGGACTCAAAGACTGAGGACGTAACGATCCCGA
>CAYMBU010000190.1:0-1678 GCA_964388765.1 uncultured Eubacterium sp. | reverse complement strand
CATGGTAGAGCTCAGCCTGAAGTACGACGAAGGAATCCCGCTGACACCGATCAGATGGCACGTCATGATCGAGATCGAGACGGGAGGAGAGAAACATAACCTCAAGATCAGAGTAGCTACTCCGGAGCAGCTGTCGATGCTCAAGATGAGCACGGCACAGTCGCTGTTTGACAACGGATATGTGATCTTCCCGTATGCAGGCAGGGGAGACATATTCAAGCTTTACTACAGACAGGCAAGTAAATATGACGGGCCTGATACCAGACGTAAGGAGCTTGAAGCGCTGTCTATAGTCAATACGCTCGGTCCGTATTACCGGAGAAAGAACATATATCTGATTTATGAGAAATTCTGCCAGACCGCGCAGGATAACAGCTACTATTTCTTCAAGTACTGCATGGACAACCTGAAGGGCAAGGAGCGCGACAGGGTATTCTATGTCATCGACAAGGAATCGGCTGACTACGAAAAGGTCAAAGAGTACGGCAAGCAGGTCATCGACTTCATGTCGGTAAAGCATATGGTCTACGCGATGACCGCGAAGCAGTGCATCTCCACCGACTCGTCGAACCATCTGTATGCATGGCAGTCAAAGCCGAGTTACGTGTATGACAGGATCCATAGCCAGGGAATACTCTTCCTGCAGCATGGCGTCACCGCGCTGAAGAGGGTAGACAAGCTGTTCGGAAAGAGCGGATCAAGCCCGATGAGATTCTTTGTCACCACCTCTGAAACAGAACAGACAATAGTGACCAAAGAGTTCGGATACATGCAGAAAGATGCTCCTATCGTCGGATTCGCGAGATGGGACGTTCTGAAGGATAAGAAGTCGGATGATGACAAGTTCATTCTGATCATGCCGACATGGAGACAGTGGCTCGAGGACGTGGATGACGAGTCATTCATGCAGAGCGACTATTACCTGAACTACCTGCAGCTGCTGTCGGATGAGCGCCTGGATAAGATGCTGCGCGAAAACAATGTAAGGCTTCTTCTGTACCTGCATCCTAAGTTTGCAGGATATCTGAAAGTCTTTGAAGCGAACATCTCGGACAGAATAGAATGTGTGGCATTCGGCGAGAGACCGCTTAACGACATCATGATGAAATGCCACATGCTGATCACGGATTACTCCAGTGTCTGCTGGGACGTGCTCTTCATGGACAAGCCGGTCATCTTCTATCACTTCGACAGCGATATGTATCTTAAGGTACACGGATCATACATCAACTTCGAGACCGAGCTTCCTGGCCCGAGAGAGACAGAATATGAAGGCGTGCTTAAGCAGATCGAATATTACATAAACAATGACTTCGCCATAAGACCTGAGCACGAAGAAATGATCCCTAGATTCTTCAAATACAGAGATGACCACAACTGCGAAAGAACATATAAGTTCCTCATAGACAGAGTGGAGCTGGGTCTTTAAAAGAAGGATAATATGAATAATAAGAGCCCGGGCTCGCGTGAGCCCGGGCTTTTCTCATGCTCAAATATGTGTACTTAAATCAATCATCTCCATACAGCCAGTACTTGCCGTCCTTGAGGTTGATCTTTCTGTTATAAAGGACCTGTTTGTATTTGTTGGTGATCTTTGCCTTAAACGCACTGTTTTTATACATTTTGTCCTTAAGCCTGATTACGAAGGCGTATTCCCCGTCATCTTTCGGATAATTCT
>CAYMBU010000189.1:0-2040 GCA_964388765.1 uncultured Eubacterium sp. | reverse complement strand
AAAATTGGCGTTTTTAGCTGAGCTCTAATTGGCTATTTCTGCTTGGCTCTAACATCCGCAGATATGATGGTTTTTTCGCTGTGAAATAACAAAAACTATTGACATATATTTATGTATGTAGTAGATTATATATAGAGTTAGCACTCGGACATTGTGAGTGCTAACAAGAGGGGAAACGATATGGAATTAACAGAAAGAAAACTGAAAATACTGCAGGCGATCATAAGCAATTATGTGCGCACTGCGGAACCTGTAGGGTCCAGGACTCTTTCCAGACAGTTCGATATGGCAATGAGCCCCGCGACTATCAGAAATGAGATGAGCGACCTTGAGGAGATGGGTTATCTCACACATCCACATACGTCAGCGGGCAGGGTGCCTTCTGACAAGGCATACCGCCTGTATGTGAACAGTATGATGGACGAGGTGGAGATCTCCAATGAAGACAAGATGATCATTAAGGATACTCTGAAAGCCGACATCGACGAGTTCGACAAGACTATCGAGCGTGCGGCAGAGCTTCTTTCTGAGATCACCAATCTTGCCTCATTTGCGATCACTCCGAGCAAGGAGGAAGAAGTCATCAAATTCGTGAACCTTCTTCCTGTAGATGAGCGTCAGGTCATCCTGATGATCGTCACGGAGTCCGGCAAGGCGCAGAATACAAGGCTCAGGCTTGATATCCCTTATACAGAAGAACAGCTTCAGGTACTTGCTAAGAATATCACGTATGATTACAGAGGGCGCAAGCTTACTGACGTTCTGAAGAGCAGTATAATCGACGATTTCAAATCTGATCTGACAGCCATGAACAGGCTGGCGGAAAGTATCATGCCGAATTTCATGAGGACTCTGGAGGATATGCTGGACGTACATCTATATATGGATGGACTCAGCAATATCTTTGATCTTCCTGAGTTTGGAGACCTTACGCGTGCGAAGAGCTTCATATCTCTCTTTGATCAGAAGGAGAAGCTGACAAGGCGTATCATGGACAGAGCCGACGGCATGATGGTAACGATCGGAGAAGAGAATGCGGATGCAGATCTGTCAGACTGCTCGCTCATAACGGCCACATATCACGTGGACGGACAGTATGTCGGCAAGATCGGCGTAATAGGGCCGACCAGGATGAAGTACGGGGAGATCACATCGATCGTTAAATACCTTACAGATAATCTGAGCGATACATTCAATATGAAGGACCTGGAAGACAAAGGCGGTGACGAGGATAAAGATGGCTAAGAAAAAAGAGAAAAAGGCTGAAGCTTCAGAGATAGAAATAGAAGACATCAGCTCTGAGGCAGAACCTGAAGATCTGGAGGATCAGAAGGCTGAAGACAAAGGAGCTGACGAAGGCACGGAGACATCCGGGCAGGCTGAGGAAGCACCTGCGGAAGATGCGAAGGGGTCTGAGGAGGAAGAGGCCTGGAGTGAGAAATACACCAGGCTGATGGCAGACTTCCAGAATTTCAGAAAGCGTACAGATAAAGAGAAAGCAGACGTTTATTCTTACGCTAACGAGAAGATAATGACAGATCTCCTGACAGTGCTCGACAACTTCGAGCGTGCGCTTGGAAGCGAGTGCAGGGACGACGCGTATGCTGAAGGAATGAAGATGATCTTCAAGCAGTTCACGGACATCCTTACGTCGTCAGGATTAGAAGAAATAGATGCTGTGGGACAGGATTTTGATCCTAACTTCCACCATGCGGTACTTACAGACAACAACGCTGATTTTGACAGCGGCAAAGTCACCGAAGTGCTTCAGAAAGGATATAAGCTGAACGGTAAGGTGATCAGGCCGTCGATGGTCAAAGTCAACGAATGATATAAAAGTGTTAAATAAGTAATTTATATATAAGACAGGAGGAAAATGATATGTCAAAAGTTATAGGAATAGATTTAGGAACGACCAACAGCTGCGTTGCAGTGCTGGAAGGCGGAGAGCCTACAGTTATCGCAAACGCTGAAGGCAACAGGACCACTCCTTCCGTAGTGGGATTCACCAAGGGCGGCGAGAGACTCGTCGGAGAACCA
>CAYMBU010000188.1:0-2050 GCA_964388765.1 uncultured Eubacterium sp. | reverse complement strand
CGGGAGACATCCATATAAATTCGAGTTTGGCGACGAGAGGCATCCATACAAATTCCTGTTTGGTCACTAAAGACATCCATACAACTTCCCATCTGTTGAAGACTAAGACCTCGATTACTTCAGTTTTATATATATACTTGTGCTCATCAAAAAACCGGGACATTGAATCCCGGCCTGTATAATGCGCGATGAGGGACTTGAACCCCCACGATCTCTCACTAGAACCTAAATCTAGCGCGTCTGCCAGTTCCGCCAATCGCGCATATTCAATTGTTCACAACGTATAACAGTTTACCAAAACAGCAACATAAAGTCAAACCTGAGATACGATTTGTACCTTATCTATTCATCCGGAAACAATGCACGGATTTTGTGATAAAATATAGTAATAAATGAAGAAAGGCGGCATTATCATGTCAAGTCTCACAACGTTATGTCACATTGAGCAGGATGGAAAATACCTGATGCTCCACCGTGTCAAGAAGGAGCATGATATAAACAAGGATAAATGGATAGGAGTCGGCGGCCATTTCGAGCAGGATGAGAGCCCGGAGGAATGCCTGGACCGCGAGGTGCTTGAAGAAACAGGCTGCACACTTTCCGAATCAAGGCTCCGCGGCATCGTTACATTTGTTTCAGGAGACGGAGTGACAGAGTACATGTTCCTCTACTCCGCTTCCGGTCTTAACGGAACACTTACCGAATGTGACGAAGGAGTGTTCGAATGGGTCGATAAAAATGCTGTATATGACCTGAATATATGGGAAGGCGACAAAATATTCTTCCGTCTTCTGGAAGAACGCGACGACTTCTTTTCACTTAAGCTGGTCTATGACGGACATGGCAAGCTTATCGAAGCCGCGCTGGACGGAGAGCCGATCGAATGGTGACCCGGAAAAAGCAAAAGGCTGCTACACCAGATGATGCGGCAGCCTTTTTTCAATTTATATGAGATCTATCTGTAAGAATCCGCAAGGATCTCCATAAAGTCCTCGTCTGACAGCTTATAATGCTCCCACGCGATACCTACCTGATGAGTCGTCATATCGACTATTGCCTTGAAGTCCTCTTCTTTTACTCCATAATCCGACATCCTCAGATATCTTGCTCCGGTCTTCTCCATCAGATCAATAAGTGCCTGAACGAACGCATATCCAGGCTTTTCTGGATCTCTCCGCACCCCCATTATCTCACCCAACTCGTCAAACAAATCAGGCTCCAGTTTACATGCATGTGTGTAATATGACTCACACACTGAGATCAGACATGCCCCATGCGGAAATAACGGGTACATTCCTCCAAGTGTCTGGGCGAGAATATGGTGTGAAGTAGTCGAAACCATAGTCATGCAGTATCCGGAAAGTATGTCCGCTGCAAAAGCCATATTACACCTTGCCTCAAGGTCGTTTCCGTTTTCAACTACCTTTACCAGATTCTCATTTACTGTTTTTACACTTTCTCTGGCGTAGAGATCAACCATCCTGTTTTCATGCCTGTTCGTAACATAGCACTCGGCAGCATGGAACAAAGCGTCGAATCCCTGGTATATCGTCAGATCTCTTGGAAGACTTCTGAAAAGCTCCGGGTCTATTACCGAGATCGACGGGAATATAGCGTCACACGTGAAGTCAAGCTTTTCCAGTGTATCCTCGTTTGTTATAACTGAATACTGGTCAGCCTCTGTACCTGTACCGCAAGTAGTCGTGATCGCTACAACAGGTGCAGCTTCCAGTACGTCTTTCTGCCCTCCCGTTCCGGTATAGCCGTAGTCCCACAGATCTCCGGGGCTCTTCATCATTATGGCGATCGCTTTAGCGCCGTCTATAGAACTGCCGCCCCCAAGTCCGATAACAAAATCACAGTTCTCTTTTCTGGCCTTATTGACCCCTTCTTCCACACATGACTTCGTAGGATTAGGAGAAAACTTATCATAAAGAGCATGCTCCACGCCCGCATCATCAAGAAGATTTTCCACTCTTTCCAGTAATCCGGATTCCTTTACTGATTTCCCTGAAGTGGTACAGATAAGTGCTTTACTCCCGGGGAGTTT
>CAYMBU010000187.1:0-2072 GCA_964388765.1 uncultured Eubacterium sp. | reverse complement strand
TGTCACTTTCATCCAGAACCTTCTTCAGCTTGAGGTTGCAAGTCTCATCTGTCTCAGCAAAATACTGTCTTCTTTCTGAATGACCGATTATCACGAGTTTCATTCCGATAGCCTTCAGCATAGGAAGTGAGACCTCTCCGGTGTATGCGCCTTCATCCAGGAAGTGTACGTTCTCGGCGCCGTAGTCCACCCATGTTCCTTCAAATCCCTCTTTAAGAGCATCCAGGTCCACGAACGGAGCGCAGATCCCGATCCTTCTTCCGGTACGGAACTGCTTCTGATTGAATGCCTCAGCGAAAGCCCTTGTCTCGTCAGGAGTCTTGAACATTTTCCAGTTTCCGCAGATGAACGGAACTCTTTCTGATGATGCCTCAGGCATATCCTCAATGATCGCGATTCCCGGAAGGACTTTGCCCTCCAGAAACTCAAGTGAAGCTCCGCCGCCTGTAGAAATGTGAGTCATTTTGCTTCCAAGTCCGAATCCCTCTACTGCCGCAGCAGAATCTCCTCCGCCGATCACTGTAATGGCGTCGCTCTCAGCCATGGCTTCGGCAACGGCTCTGGTTCCCTCAGCGAAGTTAGGCATCTCGAACACTCCCATAGGTCCGTTCCAGACTACTGTCTTAGCATTTTTTATCTCATCAGCATATAGCTTTCTTGTTTCTTCGCCTATATCCATTCCCATCATATCAGCAGGGATCTGGTCGATCGGATATGTCGCTCTTTCTGCATCGTTTGAGAATTCGTCAGCGCAGACTGTGTCAACAGGGAGCATGAACTTGACGCCCTTCTCTTCGGCTTTTTCCATGAGCATCTTGGCGAGATCGATGTTGTCTGCGTCAAGAAGAGACTTCCCGATCTCATATCCCTGTGCTTTGAAGAATGTATATGACATTCCGCCTCCGATGATCAGCGTATCCACCTTCTCGAGCAGGTTTTCGATCACTTTGATCTTGTCGCCGACTTTGGCGCCGCCCATGATGGCAACGAACGGCCTCTCAGGATCGTTTACGGCAGCATCCAGGAACTTCACTTCTTTCTCGATCAGGAAACCGGAAACTGCAGGAATGTAGTCAGCGACACCCGCTGTGCTCGCGTGTGCTCTGTGAGCTGTACCGAATGCTTCCTGTACAAAAATGTCTGCAAGACCCGCAAGCTCTTTCGCGAATCCAGGGTCGTTGTCTGTTTCTTCTTTACGATATCTGACGTTCTGGAGCATGATTATCTCGCCCGGTATCAGCGCAGCTGCTCTTTCCTTTACTGACTCATCGACTACAGAATCCACATCCATGAATTCCACTTCATGTCCAAGCAGCTCTTCCAGATACTCAGCTACAACCTTAAGTGAGAACTCCGGCTTCGGCTCTCCCTTTGGCCTTCCGAGGTGCGACATCAGTATTATTCCCGCTCCGTGATCAAGCAGGTACTGGATCGTCGGAAGCGCAGCTCTGATCCTTGTATCATCAGTGATCTCCCCTGCATCATCAAGAGGAACGTTAAAATCACATCTTACTATTACTTTCTTGTTGTTAAGGTCAATATCTCTTATTGTTTTCTTCATTTTCTGTCTCTCCATCCACGGCACTATCGCCGTAAAACTATGCATATTGATTCATTATGATTATACAACACACCGTTACATTATTCCAGTCCCGGAAATCCCAGCTGACGCAAAGCCTCATAAATGATGATATTGGCTGAATTGGCAAGGTTGAGTGATCTCAGTCTTGTGTTTTCGCTCATCGGTATCCTGAGCGCCATGTCCTTATGTTCTTCTATGAACGGCCTCGGAAGCCCCGCTGTCTCGCGGCCGAATAATATCATGTCCTCATCTTTATATTCGACATCAGTATAGAATCTCGGGCCTTTGGTCGTAGCAAGGAACATGCGCCGGCCTTTATACTCTTCCAGAAAGTCGTCAAAGCTGTCATGTACCTCCAGCTTTACATAAGGCCAGTAGTCCAGCCCTGCCCTTCTTACTGACTTCTCATCGATATTGAACCCCTGCGGCATGACATGATGGAGCACCGAATCAGTAATAGCGCACGTTCTGGCTATATTCCCTGTGTTAG
>CAYMBU010000186.1:0-2083 GCA_964388765.1 uncultured Eubacterium sp. | reverse complement strand
GTAATTTCCGCCGAGAATTGTCACCGCTTTGACGGTGGCGAGGGGAGTTCGCCGGCTTTTTGCTTTGTGTATCAATATAGGAAACGCACGGGGCAGTGTGCAAGAGCAAGCAAATGTCGCACACCTTGAAATTCCAGCGCTTACGTTGCTTTTGATCAGGTGCCGGGGGTTTGATAAACGGCCCTGATGAGCGCGAAGGATGCTCAGGAAAAGCTGACATGAAAGAATTTCCCTGTACGAGAATAGCGAAAACAGTACAGAAACAGGAGGAAGAAATGAGCGAACTACAGAAAATGAGAATCAGACTTAAGGCTTATGATCATGCTCTGCTTGACCAGTCAGCAGCAAAGATCGTTGAAGCCGCCAAGAAGACAGGCGCTGATGTATCAGGCCCGATCCCACTTCCGACAGAGAAGGAAGTCGTAACGATCCTCAGAGCCGTACACAAGTACAAGGACTCAAGAGAGCAGTTCGAGCAGAGAACTCACAAGAGACTCATCGACATCACAAACGCGACAGTCGATACAACGAATGAGATCACAAAGCTCGAGATGCCTGCAGGCGTCGACATCGAGATCAAACTTTAAGAGACGTCACGGAGAGCCGGAATGCACTTGAGACCTGAAGGCAGTACGGCAGCACACTCCAAAGAAGCGATGTCCGCTGAAACAGGCGGACCAATCCAAGAGATGTCCGTCACGCAGGGCGGACCAATCCAAAGCATGTTCGTAGCGCAAGCTTCGAACCAATACGAAAGAGAGGAACTTAATGAAACTGATTTTAGGAAAGAAGATCGGAATGACTCAGATCTTCGAGGAGACCGGAGAGGTCATCCCGGTTACAGTCATTCAGGCCGGTCCTGAAGTCGTAACTCAGATCAAGACAGTTGAGACTGACGGTTACAACGCAGTACAGGTTGGCTATGAAGACCAGAAACCACAGAGAGTCAATAAGCCGATGACAGGACACTTCGCAAAGAGCGGAGCTGATCCTAAGAAGTATCTGGCAGAGTTCAGAACAGACGAGGGCGAAACATACGAACTCGGACAGGTGATCACAGTTGCTGATTTCCAGGAAGGAATGAAGCTTGACATCACCGGCGTGTCCAAAGGTAAAGGAACTCAGGGCGCCATCAAGAGATGGGGACAGCACAGAGGCCCTATGGGACACGGAACCAAACATAAGAGACTGGCTGGTGCTCTTGCTGCTGCTACATATCCATCGAGAGTATTCCCGGGGAACAAAGAAGCAGGACGCACAGGACGTGACACAGTTACGATCCAGAACGTAAAGCTGGTCAAAGTTGACACAGACAGAAACCTGATGCTCGTTAAGGGCGCTGTTCCGGGAGGCAGAGGTGGTCTCCTGAAGATCAGATTCGCCGTTAAGGGTCAGGAAAACAAATAGGGCTGAGAAAGGAGGAACACGGAAATGGCAACAGTAAAAGTCATCGATATGGAAGGTAAAGAGACCGGAACCATGGAACTCAGTGATGAGCTGTTCGGTATCGAGCCTAACGAGAATGCCGTTCATGAAGTGGTCAAGAACTACCTCGCCAATCAGAGGCAGGGTACTCAGTCCGCGAAGACAAGAGGAGAAGTAAGAGGAGGCGGACGCAAGCCTTTCAGACAGAAGGGAACAGGACGCCACAGACAGGGAAGCTCAACTGACCCGTCACAGATCGGCGGCGGCGTAGTATTCGCACCGAAGCCAAGGGATTACAGCTATGCTGTTCCTAAGAAGGTCAGAAGACTTGCTCTTAAGTCAGTTCTCTCCGCTAAGGTAGCAGACGGCGAAATGATCGTGCTCGACAAGCTCGAGATGGCAGAGCCTAAGACAAAGGAAATGGTCAAGGTCCTCGCAAACATCGGAGCAGCAAAGAAAGCGCTGATCGTTATGCCTGAGAAGGATGAAGCAGTCGTAAGATCTGCTCACAACATCCCGGGAGTAAGAACTGCTCTTGCAGCAAACATGAACGTTTATGAAATCATCAACCACACAAGCTTCATCGTAACGAAGGAAGCAGTTGAGAAGATCGAGGAGGTGTACAAGTAATGTCAGCATACGATATCATCATTAAGCC
>CAYMBU010000185.1:0-2106 GCA_964388765.1 uncultured Eubacterium sp. | reverse complement strand
GTCGGCTTTCCGAAGAAGTCCTTGGACCAGTCGATCTTTCCGTCTTCTGTCCTCGGCGGATCTTCTGGGTCGAGCGATGTCACGCGGAACATCTCGCCTGCGCCCTCAGCGTCGCTTTCCGTGATGATCGGCGTATGTACATAAACAAAACCCTGTTCCTGGAAGAACTTATGGATTGCATACGCTATGAGAGAGCGGACTCTGAAAACAGCAGCGAAAGTATTGCTCCTCGGACGAAGGTGCGCGATCTCGCGGAGGAACTCCATGGAATGGCGCTTGTTCTGAAGAGGATACTCCGTGCTGGACTCAGCGAGCACTTCTATCCTTGTCGCATGGATCTCGAACGGCTGCTTTGCATCCGGCGTAAGCACAAATGTACCGGTCACCCTGACTCCGGAAGAAAGCGCAAGCCCCGCGATCTCATCAAAATTATCTATCTTGTCCTTTTCATATACTACCTGGACAGGCGTGAAGAAAGAGCCGTCGTTCAACTGTATGAAGCCGAACTGGTTCGACGCTCTGTTCTGTCTTGCCCATCCGCTGAGCACGATCTCTTTATCCGCGTATTTTTCCGGTTCGCGGAAAAGGATCTTAACTTTGATCTCATTTCTTTCTGACATTATTCTTACCTCTTCTGCCTTTTGTATCATGTCTCTTAATAATAACACAAAACAAAGTTAATATTCCATTGTACGGGAAGCTTTTTTGTTATATAATTGTAATACGTGAAAAATCAAGGAGGTATGGTTAATGAAAAGCTATACAAGTGAGAAAATAAGAAACGTCGCACTGCTCGGACACGGCGGCTGCGGAAAGACTACTTTTGCTGAGGCGGCTCTGCTGACATCGGGAGCTATTTCCAAGGCAGGAAAAGTCGAGAGCGGAAACACCGTGTCTGATTACGACAAGATGGAGATAGAGAGAGGATCATCGATCAATACTTCAATAATCCCTGTAGAGTGGAAGGGAACCAAGATCAATTTCATCGACACTCCGGGAGACTTCGATTTTGTTGGTGAAGTCACAGCGGCTCTCAGGGCATGTGAAGCAGCGATGATCATTGTCGACGCCGGCGCAGGAATTCAGGTAGGAACAGAGATGGCCTGGAAGGCATGTGAGAAATACGGAGTACCGCGTTTCTTCGTGATCAATAAGAGAGACAAGGACGAGTTCGACTTTGATAAGACACTGGGAGAACTCCAGGAAATGTTCGGACCATCAGTTGCTCCGCTTGCACTTCCGATCAATGCTGATATCGACGACGATCTGAAAGAAGCCATCGCAAGCACAGACGAAGAGCTTCTGGACAAGTATTTCGAAGAAGGAGACCTGACAGAGGACGAGATCAAGACAGGACTTGCAAACGGTATCGCAAGCGGAGACATCGTACCTGTTCTTCAGTCGATCTTCCAGCTCGGACAGGGCGTTGACGACATTCTGGACGCCATTGACGCATGCGTACCGAATCCACTTATGCATGCTCCATATAAAACAGAGGACGGAGAGGCAGAGCCATCCAAGGACGCTCCGCTTTCATCATTCGTATTCAAGACGATCATCGACCCGTTCGTAGGTAAGATCTCTATCATCAAGGTAGTATCCGGAAAACTCGCGGCCGCTTCAGAAGTTTACAACGCAAACTCAGAGAAGCCTGAGAAAGTCGGCAAGGTATTCTACCTGAGAGGTAAAGAGCAGATCGATACACCGGCTGCTGAGACAGGAGACATCGCCGCAGTAGCGAAGCTTCAGTTCACACAGTCCGGAGATACACTCTGCGACAAGGCAAACGTTGTCAAGTTCGCACCTATCCCATATCCGCAGGCTACATACTTCATCGCGTTTGAAGCTGCAGATAAGAACGACGAGGATAAGATGGGAACAGGCCTTAACAGGCTCCATGAAGAGGATCCTTCATTCGTAGTCGAGAGAAACGTCGAGACACATCAGACGCTCCTCGGGGGACAGGGAGATAAACAGCTCGGTATCATCCAGACCAAGCTCAAGGACAGATTCGGCGTAACAGTCAACGTGATCCCGCAGAAGAACGCTTACAGAGAGACTATCAAGGGCAATTCCGACGTAGAAGGAAAGCATAAGAAGCAGTCA
>CAYMBU010000184.1:0-2165 GCA_964388765.1 uncultured Eubacterium sp. | reverse complement strand
CACTCCTATACTGTGTGTAGGCGAGAACATTGATATCAGAAAAGCAGGGAATGCCAAAGAATTCGTTGAATCGCAGGTAAGAGCGGACTTTGATGGAATTGCGGCAGAGAAGGCTGAGAAGACAGTCGTCGCCTACGAGCCTATCTGGGCGATCGGGACAGGCGAGACAGCTACACCGGAGCAGGCGGAAGAGATGTGCGCTCACATCAGAAGCGTCCTTGCAGACATGTACGGACAGGAGACTGCTGACAAAGTGGTGATCCAGTACGGCGGAAGCGTAAAGCCGGAGAATGTCAATGATCTGATGGCCAAGCCTGATATCGACGGAGCACTGGTCGGAGGAGCCAGCCTCGACCCGGATAAATTCGAAGCTATCGTGAATTTTGAGTAGTGTTAATGATGGATTAACCTCTTGATTTTATACATTCTGTGTGATAAACTCATATAGTTGATAATCTAACGAAAAAGAGGGATCAGTATGAATATTAGTACAGTTTTAATGGTTATCATGGCAATCGTAAGCGTTGTTCTTATCCTCAGCGTACTGCTTCAGGAAGGAAACAGCGACGGCCTTTCCAGATCGATCGCAGGCGGAGCTGAACAGCTCTTCGGCGAGAAGAGGGGACGTGGATATCAGGGTATCCTCGAGAAGATAACTGTTGTATCTGCAGTTCTTTTCATGGTGCTTGCACTCGTTATCGTAGTGCTCACCGGTAAATAAGACATGCAGAAAGATGTTTTGATATCTAATTTATAGATATATTGTAGGAGGCGCTTTAAGGAGTGCCTCTTACTAATGTAATCATTTTAATAATACAGGTCTTATCAGAAGGAGGTTGACAGTTATGTTGGAGTATGTTGCTCCTGTCTGTGCGGCTGTAGCCCTGGTAGTTGCATTCATTCTTGCAAACTGGGTCAAGGGCCGCGAAGAAGGAACGGACAGAATGAGAGAGATCGCAGGACACATCAGAGAAGGTGCGTTCGCATTTCTGAAGAGTGAGTACAAGTTCATGATCATCGTAGTCGCAGTAGTATTCGTTCTCATTTTCTTCTTTGTGAACAAAATCACTGCTGTGCTGTATCTGATAGGCGCAGGCCTTTCGGTACTTGCGGGATTTTTCGGAATGTATGTGGCTACGCTTGGTAATGTCAGAACAGCCAACGCAGCCAGAGAATCCGGAATGTCCAGAGCTCTGAAGGTCGCGTTCAGGAGTGGAGCTGTCATGGGACTCTGCGTTGCAGGTCTCGGACTCCTTGGACTTTCAGTCATATTCGTAGCGTTGGATTATGCTACAGTCGTACAGTGCGTTACAGGATTCGGATTCGGAGCTTCATCAATGGCTCTGTTCGGAAGAGTAGGCGGAGGCATCTATACTAAAGCTGCTGACGTAGGCGCAGACCTTGTCGGTAAGGTAGAAGCAGGGATCCCTGAGGATGACCCGAGAAACCCGGCGGTTATCGCTGATAACGTAGGAGACAACGTAGGAGACGTTGCCGGAATGGGTTCAGACCTGTTCGAATCATATGTAGGATCTATTATTTCTGCTATCACTCTTGCAGCAGTTGCTGCACAGGAAGCAGAAGTATCCGGTGCTTTCAATGAGGAAACAGCAGCACTGTTCCCGCTGCTTCTTTCAGCCATAGGTCTGATCGCTTCAGTAATTGCTGTGCTCTTCGTAAGAGGCGGCGGCAAGAATTCAGACCCTGCCAAGCAGCTTGACCTTGCTACTTATGTAAGTGCGATCATAGTAATAGTTGCTTCGATCTTCCTCTGCAACAAGATGCTCGGAAGCTACAACTATGCGTGGGCTATAATTGCCGGACTTATCGTCGGCGTAGCTATCGGCAAGATCACAGAAGTTTATACTTCTGCTGATTTCAAGCATGTTAAGCATATAGCCGAGGAATCACAGACAGGAGCTGCGACAACTATCATCAGCGGTCTTTCCGTTGGCATGATGTCAACAATGCTTCCGATCGTCTGCATCGTTCTCGGCATCTATGTTGCATATACATTCGCCGGCGTTTACGGAATCGCACTTTCAGCAGTCGGAATGCTCTCGATCACAGGTATCACTGTAGCGGTCGATGCTTACGGACCTGTTTCTGATAACGCAGGCGGTATCGCAGAGATGTCAGAGCTTCCTGAGGAAGTAAGAAACATC
>CAYMBU010000183.1:0-2168 GCA_964388765.1 uncultured Eubacterium sp. | reverse complement strand
AAAAACAAAAAGAAAAACAGCAAATCTAGAGATTAGTTTGAAGAGAGGATCATGAACGTTGATGTCGAATATGAAGACATCACGGTCGACAAGAAAGATCCTATAATAGTGAAGTCAAGAGCCATACAGACAGCGCACACGATGGCCATGGCAGGGATCATCACATCCATAGTGCCTGTCATCGGTCTTATCCTGGGTGTCCTGTCGTTCCTTAAGCTGAAGGGACTCGGACAGATACCTTATGATCTCAGAAGGCGTTTCGCTTCCGCGAGAGCCCTCTCCAAGGGCGCTATAGCGGCAAGCATAGTCATGATGATAATAATAACATTCGCGATATCTTCGGGGATGCTGAAATAAGGTGTAAAAAAACAAGGAGGCCTGAGAGCGCCGGTAACGGCGCTTTCAGGCCTCTCTTTTTTTATCTGCCCGCTCTGCTATTTCTCGCTCTTTTTCTTTCTCCTCACGAGAATGACAGCTAATATCAGGATGATAAGGAAGCCCAGGCCTCCCGCGACAACGCCGCCTCCTATGCCGGCTCCGCTGTTCCCGTCTTTGCTGTCGGAACCGTCTCCGTCAGTCGTCGGCGTTTCATTTTCGTCCAGATCTGTGATACCATCCGAATCATTACCGTCTGCAGTATCGTCTATAGAACTGTTATCTGCCCAGATCCCTGTGCCATTTCCGGCTCCTGCCGCTCCATCGCCGTCCGCGCCGTCAGCGTCACCGTTGTCCGCGCCGTTTCCTTCTTCATCATCTTCATCAGAACCGTTATCGCTTTCGCCGCCTTCATCTGACTTTTCCTTATGATATGTGAAAGTGAATACATTCTCGGACTCATCGTCTGACAGCGTCTTGGCTATATTGCGGTTATCCGGGATATAGCCGCTGACCAGCCTGTAAGCTACGACCGGCTTGTCTCCGGGCATGCCGTAGAAGTCTTCCGGATCTCTGATCTCGTTTCCGTCCTCATCCACATAGTTGACAGTGTACTTGACCATTCCGCCGGTGATGCCGTATGAGACAGAAAACGCCACGTCTTCTTTCACATCGAACGTATACGACTGGAACTGCATGGAAGAAAGCTGATCGTTGTCATGCCCCGCGATCTTGAGCCCTCTTACATAATACTTAGCTGGGTCTTTGACCTTAAGGTCATACTCGGATATATCGACAGTTACCTGATCACCGTATTTCAGCCCTGTTAGCTTTCTGAGAGTCACTCCCTTATTTCCGAAATAACCCTCTTTACCAGAATATACGAATACAGTGTACGTAGTCTCTTCAGTGTCGTCCGCATATACAGCCGGCGCTCCGGCGAACACTGTCATCGCAAGAATGGCCAGAGCCATTATGAGCATGCTCAGTTTCTTCATCACGCTTCACCTCCCTGCTCTGACTTCATTCTGCGCCAGATGGCGATGAGTAATATGATACCCGCCGCCAGCATGACCGCGAAAAGCCCAAGCCTGACGTAGTCTCCTGTCCTGACGCCCTGACTGTATCTGGGGCTGCCTGATCCGTCAGACCCGGAATCACTTCCGCTTCCGCTTTTACTGTTTACGTTTACGCCGAGCCTGAGCATCAGGCCGCCGTTCGTATCCATGTAATCGTTGACTTCAGTCTCACCGTCGAACTTGACGTTAAGAGTAAGTACTCCGGATTCTCCCTTGCCGAGGGTCTGGATATAGAACCAGTCGTCCAGCGCGTTCGTGGCCTGTTCCAGTCCCTGCATATTGTCCGGCTTTGCTTCGCCGCCGACTTTGCTGTTACTGAACAGAACTGTCTTCTTGCCATTCCTGTCCCTGTGGATCAGCTCATAAGTATAGCCGCCGTTCTCCGGCGTCCCCGTACCGTCAGGCACCTTTCTCGCCGCGTCAGCTTTCTCAAGCGTCTGCAGCACTTCATTTTCCAGATACCAGTCAGTGTCGCCATCATACCTGTTGGTATATTTCACTCTGAACGACACGCTGTCTCCCGGCTGGAGCTCAGATACCGCGTCCGCGATCTCTCCCGTCTTGAACGTCGAATGCACCGCTTTCCCGTCAAAGTAAGCGCGCCCGTTGTATTTCATTGTGTCCGCGCATGAGCACTCCGCCGCTGCTGATCTCGAGATGATACACGCGATAAGGATAACTGTGATCTTCCTGGTATTCTACATGATTCCCTCA
>CAYMBU010000182.1:0-2179 GCA_964388765.1 uncultured Eubacterium sp. | reverse complement strand
GAATAGCTGATCTTATATCTTGGATCGCCGATACCTGTAGTCTCAGGATACCATACTCTGAAGCCGCCTTTTATTGAGGCGATCTTGCTGATCTTGCCGTATATCACATATACGTGAGCTTTCTCTCCGCGTTTGCCGAGATATTCATGTCCGTTCTTTACGAGTGAAGGGATGATATATACGTCATAGCAGTATCTGTTCTTGCCCTTCAGAGTTTTCTGGTATTTCTTTGTGGTGTATGTCTTTTTGCTGATATCCACACAGTCGAGCGTAACTTTATACTTACCTTCGCCTTTTTTGTCTGTGTGCTCAGCCCAGTTGATTTTTATCTTATTGTCCGGGATGACTTCACATACGGCTTTCTCGTCTCTCATGTAGCGGTATGCGTGATCTGACCATGACCCCTTATAGGTCGTCTTCTTGGTCACGTTTTCACCCCTGACCTTGATCTCGATTATCTTGTTTCTCTTTACGTTTTCTATCTTGAGCGTACATTTCTTGCTTTCAAGATATGTCCACTTTTCTGCGTCGTTGATCTTATACCCTACACGGTATAAAGTGGCGCTGCCGTCTTTGGTCCATTTGACGGTGACAGTCTTGTTGTCCAGGTCAAGTGATGTATCCAGGCCTTCGATCTTGGAAGGCTTGGCTGTCTCGGCGGTAGAGGTCTTGTTGGAGCTTACGTCTTTATCACCGATCTTGAATGTGCTGTATGTTTCGTTGGAATAATTGCCTTTGCCGTGTACCAGGACAGTCGCTGTTCCTTTGTCGATATTGTTCATATATGATACAGCGTAATCCTTGTTTTCCTTCAGCTTGTCGTCTCCGTCGGTGACCGTTACATCCGGCTCTTTGATATCGCCGTCATATTTGAATGCTGAATCGCTGAGAGTAACAGTGCACTTCCTTATCGACTTGGTGCCTGAAGTGGTCTTGACTCCAGAGAGAGGGTAGTACCAGAAGTTTCTGTCGATATTGCCCTTCATTCCGGAAACTCTTCCTGTGGATGAGAATTACCAGAGTTCCATGCTCTCTGCATAGCTGTTGCTTGTTGAGTACTGTGCAAGCCAGAATCTGAACTTGTTTCCTCCGTTGATGTCCTCCATGTTGAATCTGTAGTTAGCGGACACCTTAGGGTCTACCATCATACGGTATGAATAGAACATGGTCTCGTAGCCTGACGCTCTCAGAGTATTCATGAAGGTAACCGCATTCTTGGTGTACCTTCTTCTGGCGTATGCTTTACCCTTTTTCTTTACAAGGGATTTGTATACTGAATTGGCTCGCCCGGAATCGATCTCATAATCCATTACGACCGGAAGCTGGTTCTTGATCTTGTTGTTCTGCATTATGGATATCACGTAGTTGGCTTCCTTCTTGGCTTCAGACGATGTGGTGGCGCAGGCATAATAATAGATGCCCGTGCTTACGCCGGCCTTCTTCGCAGCCTTGTAGTTGGTGATGAACGTGCTGTCCTGATGCAGTGAGAAGCTGTTCAGCGCAGTGTATCCGCATCTGAGTATGGCAAAATCGATGCCAGCAGCCTTGGATTTGGTCCAGTTGATGGCACCCTGCCAGTATGAAACGTCTACTCCGTGGAACAGTCTGTAAAGTGAAGTCTTGTAGAATGCGGGATGCGTGTATTTCTTGCTGTTTACAACGCTTGTCGCCGCAAATACACTAGAAGATGATATCAAGACGATCATTACGGCCGCTGATATCATCAGAAGATATCTACCTTTTCTGGCTAACAAAATAAAAATCCCCTTTCTCTAATACCCCCGCAGGTCCCCACCTGCAGTCCTATAAAGAACCAACTTAATAATAACAGATAGAAATAAAAGCTTCAATCACCGGAAATGGCAGCAGGCAAGGTTGTGCTTGAAAAAAAGGCGTTTTTTTGCTACCATCAAAATGTAAATCTGAAAAAACAACGATATATTGGGCATCTCCGGTTCCTGAATCTACAAAAAACGCCGGCCCTTAAAAATAATTATTTTTTCCGGGGCCGTATCATTCCGGGGAAGCCTGAACATACAGTCAGAATTTTTAAGTTAAAAGGAGAACGGTTATGGCAGCACTCTGGAGCGGCAGGTTCAAAAAAGACATGGACAGCATGGTAAAGGAATTCAACGCGTCCATTGGTTTTGATAAGATACTGTACAACGAAGACAAAGAC
>CAYMBU010000181.1:1732-2192 GCA_964388765.1 uncultured Eubacterium sp. | reverse complement strand
TATTTTAAATCAACATAGTCTATTGATAGTAAGTATGGATTTTGATGACTAAGAGGTGTGGAATGAATAAGAAAGAGCTGCATGAGCTGGTATCGGAAAGCAAGGGAAATGAGAAGAACATATGCCAGATATATGCGATAAAAGACGGAAAGACGGTATATGAAGACTGCTGGCATGGCTTTGATACGGATGACGCGGTGAATGTCATGTCTGTAACAAAAAGTGTGATGTCGATCCTTACAGGTATCGCGATAGATAAGGGATACATAGAGAGTGTCGATCAGAAGGTGCTTGATTTCTTTCCGGACTATATCGTGAAGCGGAGCGAGAAGACTATATATGATGTGACTCTCCGCCACCTGCTGACGATGACTGCTCCGTACAAATACCGTCATGAGCCGTGGGTGAAAGTCTGCACTTCTTCTGACTGGACAATGGCAGCGCTCGACCTACTCGGGGG
>CAYMBU010000181.1:0-1722 GCA_964388765.1 uncultured Eubacterium sp. | reverse complement strand
ACAGGTGAATTCAAATACGCGACACTCGGGATACAGATCCTTGCCGGCATACTTGAAAATGCTTCCGGGGTGAGATGTATAGATCTTGCGAATGAATATCTGTTTGCTCCGCTTGGGATCCCGGCGCACAGGATGCACGGCGACAGCTCAAAGGAGGATCAGTTTGCTTTTCTCATGAATAAAAGCCCAAGGGAGACCGAATGGTATTCTGACCCGAAGGGCGTTGTTACAGCAGGGTGGGGCCTTTGCCTGTCTGCTCGCGATCTTGCTAAGATCGGATGGATGCTCGCAGACGGCGGCGTATATGACGGCAGGCAGGTGGTATCAAAAGAATGGATCTCGCAGATGACATTCCCTGCTCAGGCGCTGGGAGAAGATTTCGGAAATATGTATTACGGCTACCTGTGGTACACGCCTGATATAAAGAAACCGGTATTTGCCGCAATGGGTGACGGCGGGAACCTCATATATGTAAACAGAGAGAAAAAGATCACGGTAAGTGTTACCGGCACGTTCAAGCCAAGGATATTCGACAGAGTGGAGTTCGTGGAAAAGAATGTGCTTCCGCTTATTGAGAAATAAGATGGTCAGAATGGGGTGAGGATATATGATCAGAAGATCTGAAGCGCTGATATGCCTGATCCTGATCATCACAGTATGTCTTGCGTCATGCAGCGGTCAGAAGAGGGAAGCCAGGCTGGATGAGAATGTAAGTGTGATAAGAAGTGAGGACGATTTCGCGTTTGATATCACTTTTGATGAGTTCATAGCTACATGGAATAGAATATGTTCAGATGATACCAGAGTGCCCGGCAGGGATGACTGGGAAAGCTATGTTACTGACAGGGCGATACATTATAGAAGTCCGGCGAACAATTATCTGTATGCGCCGGGTGATAACGATGCGCTTTATCCTATGCTGCATATCTACACTTCGGAAAAGGATGATAAGGTGGTGCAGATAGAGCTGAGTTATGATGACCACAGCTTGCAGGAGCATACGTATAACCTGTATGAGGAAATGTGTGTGAATTCTATTAAATGCATTATGCAGGCTGAGGATATTGATGATCTGTCAGGGATCTGTTCAAAGGTGAATTCTGCAGGGTCTGAGAATGTAGTCGGGCATGATCAGGAGTACGGTGAGGATGCGGTCCCTCCACTGCTGTTTCATATGGATGGAGTTGGACTGTATCAATATTACGAGATCGGCTCCAGGATGCATTTCTGCATAATACCGTTAGATCGGAAAAGCCTTTCTGAGTTTCAGGAAGCAGGAACAAGGACTGAAAGATTTTAACCATTCTGATAAAGTGGGGAAAAAAGAGAAGGTCTTTACGACCTTCTCTTTTTATCTGGCGGAGGGTACGGGACTCGAGCCCGACTTTTGCGATGGCTGGAACCGTTGAAAATACTGGGCTACAGCGATTGGTAAAAATGAGCGTGTTCAAGAGTGTGTTCAAAAAAAGTCCCGCGGGACTCTTTTTTATATTTATTCAAAACGCATGATTGTGACTCGTTGAACTGTTACATAGAATAAACTGAGGATACGTTTGTACCCAGAAATATTGCTGCGGCATCTATTTAGTTAACGTTAGCGTTTTTTAAAAAATACAAAAAACGCTTGCGTTAAATATGAGAATGTATGGTACAATGCAGACAGGGTAGTTAGGCTAGAACCAGAACTTTCCTGATTAGATGAAATCGAAGATCAAACAAACA
>CAYMBU010000180.1:0-2259 GCA_964388765.1 uncultured Eubacterium sp. | reverse complement strand
TCTGGTCGGAGTATTCGGACTTGAACCGAAGGCCTCTTCGTCCCGAACGAAGCGCGCTACCAACTGCGCCATACCCCGACGGCTTTTCTATAATAACATAACGCGAGCGGTCATTCAAATAATATTTTCAGATTCTTCAGCGTTTTTTATTCTCTCCGCCAGCGACCGCGCAAGCTCAAGTCCTCTTTCCTCATCCTCACATCCCGCAAAGCACACGCACTTTCCTCTTATAGGCTTCATGACCTTCATGAGTATCTTCCCGTCGTTCAGGATAGAATACGCGGAAGCCTCATCATTCTTTACAGCTCCCACTGCATGCAGGAATTCTCTTTCGGCTTCAAGCGACCTCATTGCCGCGTCATCATTGATGTCCAGAGCGGCGTCATATGCCCTGCCCTCTGCTCTGCTTTCCACTGCAGTTATGCCCTGGCCTGCCCGAGGAAGTGATTTATCTGTCTGTATGAACTCAAACGAAAGATCGCTGTCCATGATAAGCATCAGCTTCTTGACCTCGCAGGAGTCGAATATCAGAGCGTCATATTGCCCGTCTTTCAGCTTCTGTATGCGCTCCTGGATAGTGCCTTCTATCTCTGTAACATCTCCAAGGCTTAAGAATCTCTCTATCTGCGCTTTCCTTACTGCTTCCGACGTACCGATAACGTTGATATCATTTTTGTCTGTTCCCATTCTGGTGACAAGTATGTCCCGTGCGTCTTCTCTCGGGAGACATGCTGCTATCGCAACTCCATCCGGAAGCATAGGCGGAATGTCTACGGCCCGTCTAACCACAAGGTCTACTTCACCTGAAGTAAGGGCTGCTTCTGCTTCACCGTATCTCAGGCTCACTTTCTCGCATTCATAGCCTCTTCCTGAAAGCATAGTTATTACATTGTCTGTGAGTATCTGATCAAGTCTGCTGTCACGTGCACCGAGCCTGATCACTTTACTTTCTTCTTCAGGCTCTTCCTGAGCATGCTCGCTTTCTTCTTCAGGCTCCTCCGGTTCAGCGGCCACAGTACCCATTCCCGGGATGTCCGCGAGTCTCTCTCTAGGCGTACTGCTTTCTTCAGGATGTCCGGAAGCGTCGTTCTCTGCGGCTTCTGCCCTGCCACTCTTCATCAAAAGAGCCGCCAGCTCTTCTTCCTTCTCCGGGAGCTTCTCCTTCAGAGTGTTTTTTATACGGCTCTCGAGGTCATCATCTTCACCATCCGTAGAGATGGCAATAGAGAACTTATCGCCTTTGATGATCGCCGGAAAGATGAATCCGCCGCGGTGCGGATCGTCCGCCACAGTGCATATGGCCCCGAATCTCGCAGCATCATGAGCGACCTGCTTGTTGATCGCGGGATTGTCAGTTGCCGCCACTATGATCTCATATCCCTTTGTCTCGCCCGGCCTGTAGACACGGCGTTCAATGTGTACGGATTTGCCCTGCTTTACGACATCTGCAGAGATAACAGGAGCGACAACGGTAACATCCGCGCCAAAATCCGCAAGGTCTCTGATCTTGCCGGCAGCTGATCTGCCTGCGCCGACCACGAGAGCCTTATGACCTTTAACTTCTATCATGAATGGAAAATACGCCATTTATCTTTCTCCTGTAAACACTGCACCCGACAGTTCTATTTTCTCATATGCCCGGTCATTTATCAAGGGCAGCCGGGATACCGGTATCCCGTAATGTCATTCTTCTGTTTTGAATTTCCCGATAAAGGCAAGATACCTGAGCTTTCCGTCTATTTCTTTCTTGCGGTATGACGTGAACCAGAGCTGTCCCCTATGCATGAAACAGGCCTCAAGCTCGCCTCTCAGCAATACCTTTTCGTCCTTCAGCTTGTTTCCGTCCATGTCGAACGTTACCAGAAAGTTCTTGTCTTCCGACTGCAGCACTGAATATGTCCTGTAGAGAACTTCATTTTTCTGCTCCATGCTCTGGCTTGTAGGATGACCTCCGTCAGCATTGAAGAAGTGTATCGCCCTGAATGACCCGTCTGTAATGATCATTCCTGTCCCGATCATACTGCGCAGGACATATCCCTTTCCATATCTTGCTATGCCGTTGAAGAACAGGGCTTTGTGTGATATTACGCGGATATCGTCCTTCTTCTTAAGCGTGACTGCATCCACGCAATGGATCACCCGCTTGCCGGCGCTGTGCGTTATGTAAAGGTTCCCGTCCCTGTACGTCATGTCGTTGGCGTGTCCTATCTTGAGAACGCCGGATATCCTGACTACTTTCCATGATCTCGGATCAAGCTT
>CAYMBU010000179.1:0-2282 GCA_964388765.1 uncultured Eubacterium sp. | reverse complement strand
CGGCTTGCCGTCGTTCCTTGTTTTGATGCTTATGGAAAGAGGCTCATCATCTGTCAGCCCTTCTGATCCCTTCGCTTTATACGCTGCCCATACTGCGGCACCGGCGTCCACTGCTCCGTATCCGAGTTCGTTCTTCTGATAATAGTATTCCTGACCCTCACGTGACGCTGCTGTCGCACAGATGATGTTGCGGACTTCTTCCGGAGTAAGGCCGGGATCAGCGTCAAGCACCATAGCGGCTACTCCTGAAACAACAGGAGATGACATGGAGGAGCCTGTGTTTGATCCGTATTTAGCGTCCGGCATCGTACTGTAGATATTGGTTCCGGGTGCGGATATATCTTTTGCAGTGCCGGAATATGTGTCATGACCTGCGCCGTTTTCATCGATGTTGCAGACGGAAATGACTTCCTTCATGTCTGCAGGATAGTTGAAGAATTCAAGCTTGCCATCTTTGAGTCTGGACCGCTCATATGGTGTGCTGATGTTTCCGGCTGACGATACGAATACAATGCCGTCATTATAGTAATGATTCAGTATAGTATCTCCGAGAGCTGTGTCGCGGCTGCTTCCTCCAAAACTCATATTGATCACTTCTGCATTGTTTTCGGCCAGATAGTTGATTCCTGCGATCACGTCGAATGTTGAGAAAGATCTGCTCATCTTCCTGGCAAATCCTGTTACCAGGACTTTTGAAAGGTCGTTGTTCTTCCCGGAAGCCACGCCTGCCACATATGTTTTTTCGTCGTTATACAGACTATAGTAATCACTGTCGTATCCGGCGCAGATTATTCCGGTAACATGCGTGCCGTGGCCGCTTGGGCCATAGTCCTGAGTTCTTTTTTCTGCCTTGCTGTCCCTGAAAGCGGTGTACTGTCCATTTTCATCAAGGAACAGATTATCTTTAAGATCGGCATGGCTGGCGTCTACGCCGGTATCTACGACACCTACAGTGGTAGTCTGTGATATCCCATTATCATAGAGCAGATCCCATGCCTCAGGAATATTGGCTGCTTTATGGAAATACTGGGAAGCGTATTCGTACTGTGACGTGCCTGATGCGGTAAGAGCAGTTTCGCTGCCGCCCTCCAGCTCATACAGATAGTTCGGCTGGACGTAGGCCACAGTATTTTCTTCATTCAGAGAGTCAGCTGTATCTGTGGTATCTGCTTTGTTATCTGTCTGCACGAGAGCTATTTTGTTTCCGTCTCCGCTTTTCAGGATAGCTTCACATTCTGCGTCAGCATTCTCAACTGCTGCTCTTACAGAGCTGTTTGAAGTACCTTTGTTGAATACGGCTATCAGCTGACCTTCAGCCTGGCTGGAAGTATCAGAAGAAGAATCGGTATCGAGTATATCTGAATAAGAACTGGAGCCATCGTCTTTGACGGTCACATCTACAGAATCACTGGCGGTTTTCCCGTTCCATTCCACCGTTGCGGTGACGCGGCATGAAGCAGACGATGCCCCCTTATACTGACCTGTAAGATTTCCGCATATCCTTCCGTGGCTGTCCACAGAAGCAACGTCAGGATCACTGCTTTCCCAGGTCACATGGTATCCCGTTGCATATGCGGGAAGTATAAGAGTGTCCAGCCCGTGTCCGATGTCATACTTCGGTGAGATCAAAGATGAATCTTCTTTATAAATGATCACTGTACCTGATGCTTCTTCGTCAGATTCTGAAAATGAACAGTCCGTAGAAGGGAACTGTATCAAAGAAAAAGACAGCAGAACAGCCGCGGCCAGCGCGGTCATTCTGCCAAGTACAGATCGCTTATTCATACTATCTGACATTCTGCGGATCATCAGCTACCATCCTTGAAGCAAATTGTTTATATATAAGAATTATATAAGTGGAAAACTATATATTCAATTAAAATACTGCAAGAAAAACAGTGAGAGAAAATATTTTTCATATTTTTAGCACTCACCTATTGACAGTGCTAACAAAACGTGATATAACATAATTGTCCTGAGGAAGGGCATGAAATGTTAACAATGATATTTACATAAAAGGAGGAATGACTTATGTTGTTACCAAGCATTTTCAGAGACGATCTTTTCGATGATGATTTTATGGATTTCCCGCCAATGAGGGGATTCAACAAAGAGAATACATTAATGAAGACAGACGCCAAGGAAACAGAATCAGGCTATGAGCTGGCCATGGATCTTCCAGGATTCAAGAAGGAAGACGTTAAGATGCAGCTCAAGGAAGGTGTTCTTAACATCGAAGCTACAACTCATACTGAGAACGATGAAAAGGATGAGGATGGCAA
>CAYMBU010000178.1:0-2301 GCA_964388765.1 uncultured Eubacterium sp. | reverse complement strand
CGCCTACGGCAAAATCAGCCCCGTACTCTCTAGGAGTCTTCATGGTTCCCAGAGTGATAGGATTTACCGACATTATGAAGCGGCAGTTCTTCACCGAGTGAGCAATCTTGCCAATCTCCTCGGCGTCCTCAAGGCTTCCGTAGTAGTTAGGATGTTGAATGAGAACGCATGAAGTGTCATCCGTCATCATCTCTTTCAGAGCTTCGACATCGGTCTTGCCGTCCTTTTCAGGAATGACCGCCAGTTCCATCTCGTTTCCGAAGCAGTACGTCTCGATAACCTTCATGACCGAAGGCTGAATGCACGCTGAAACGAGAGCCTTGTTGCTTTTGCGCCCTCTGCACATTGCGACAGCCTCGCCGGCGGCTGTACCGCCGTCATATACCGACGCGTTGGATACGTCCATTCCGGTCAGATCACATATCATGGTCTGATATTCGAATATGGACTGGAGAACGCCCTGGCTGATCTCAGCCTGATACGGCGTATAAGCTGTTTGCAGCGTTTCATTGCTGAGTACACTGCCTACAATGGCCGGAATGTAGTGCCTGTAGGCTCCAGCGCCGCGGAACACCGTATCGTATATCCTGTTCTTCGCGGCGATTGTCCTGATCTGCTTTCCCGCTTCCATTTCGGACATTCCGGATGGCAGATCAAGGTCTTCTTGGAATTTCACAGCGTCAGGAATGTGAGCCAACAGGTCGTCGAGCTTCTCGAAGCCGCTTTCCCTGAGCATCTCCTGCTGCTGAGCCTTTGTATTAGGAACAAAAGTGCCCATTGTTTCCGCCTTTCTTATTCAGCTTCTTCCTCGCAGAAGGCTTCGTAGTCTTCAGGAGCAAGAAGTTCCTCTGCCTGTTCAGTAACGTTCTCAACCTTGATGAACCACGCGTCGTTTGCGTTCTCATTGATGAGCTCAGGCGCGTCAAGCAGTTCTTCGTTGATTTCAGCTATGGTACCTGAAACAGGTGAATAGATGTCTGAAACGGCTTTTACTGACTCAACATCGGCAAAAGGCTCGCCTGCTGTAACTTCATCGCCCGGTTCAGGCAGATTTACGAACACCAGGTCGCCCAGCTCAGACTGAGCGAAATCAGAAATACCTACTGTGGCAGTATCTCCGTCGATCACTACCCATTCGTGTGACTTCATGTAAAGTGCATCATTCTTAAGTTCCATTTTTGATCTCCTTTATATGATAACAATTAATAATTAACTCAGTTTATCTTTTGTAGAAAGGCAGCTCGCAGACTTCCGCGTCTACCATGCGTCCCCTGACATCTACCTGTACAGGTGTGCCGATTTCCTTGTATTCCCTTGGGATTCTGGCCATTGCGATAGGATAGTCGAAGTAAGGACACTTGGTTCCTGAGGTGGTGTAACCGACCTTCTCTCCGTTTACATAAACATCCTGATGTTCACGTGCTATGCCTCTGCCGGTAATCTTCAGACCGACGCGTACGACTGCCGGTTTGCCCGCTTCCACCATAGGCTTCTTTCCTATGAAGTCTACAGGCTTCTTGAGCTTTATGGCGAACATGAGACCTGCTTCCCTAGGCGAGATATCGTCGTTCATCTCGTGACCGTAGAGAGGCATTCCCGCTTCCATTCTGAGAGTATCTCTGGCTCCCAGTCCGCAAGGGATAAGTCCCTGGTCTTTTCCGGCTTCGTATATGGCGTCCCACATCTCCTCTGCCTTTGCGGCAGGAAGGTATATTTCAACGCCGTCCTCTCCTGTATATCCGGTCGTTGAGCAGAAACATGGAATTCCGGCTATCTCGGCGCCGAATCTGACGTGATAGTACTTGTCAGGAATGCTTCCCTCGCTGCAGATGCCGGATATTATATCCTTCGCCTTTGGACCCTGCACAGCGATCTGCGCGTACTGGTCTGATACGTCGGTAAATGTTACATCTCCGAACTGGTGATCGCACATCCACTTGTAGTCCTTGTCCTTGTTAGCGGCGTTGACGACGATGAAGTACTTGTCAGGACTCATTCTGTAGACGATGAGATCGTCTACCGTACCGCCGTTTTCGTTGCACATCGGTGAATATCTGGCCTGTTCATCCACCATGTCGGTAAAATCATTGGTCAGAATCATGTTGAGATTATCCAGCGCGTCAGGACCTTCGCAGATGATCTCACCCATGTGCGATACATCGAACATTCCGGCCGCTGTTCTTACAGCCATGTGCTCTTTGTTTACGCCGGATGACTTGTACTGTACCGGCAGTATGTAGCCTGCGAACGGTACCATCTTTCCTCCGTATTCCAGATGCTTCTCATAGAGTGGCGTTTTGA
>CAYMBU010000177.1:0-2308 GCA_964388765.1 uncultured Eubacterium sp. | reverse complement strand
TATGTCCGTCCTTTGTGATCGCGGAATCTATCACCTTACAGCGCTCACGCCATGACAGGTCGTTTGCGTGGTGCTCCATCCTCGTTGCGAGCACGAGATCTTTCTTGCTCTTGACCAGAGCGGATGCCAGCTTGTTCAGGCCGTCTGTCGTATTATTTACGTAGAAACATGTATAGTACTCAGGATCTGCTCCAAGGAAATCAAGCACTTTATCCCTGGTACTGTTATACAAATCTGTGGAATAATTTGATTTCTGTGATGAGCCGCGGCCTATGGAACCGTACATCTCCAGCTTTTCATCGACCTGATCCATGACGTCCTGGAATGCCGGAGTCGTCGCCGCATTGTCGAAATTGATCATCGGCTGCTTTGTACCGTCCGCAAGTTCTACAGGAGTGTTCAGCCCGACTATGGTGTCTCTTATATTGCTGATAGTGTACTTGTTTTCATCATCCAGCGCCTTACCTGTCACTCTGACATCGAGGTTCTGCTCGAACTTTGATTTGTCAGAGAGCGTAAGCTCCAGATGAAGGTTCGTAAGTCCTGTGTTACGGGCCGTCAGGACTCCGTTGCTTAGGTCGACGATCTCTGAACCGTCCTCTGCGTATTTATCCGCATCCCTCGGATCAACGGTATCTGGCGCGCCCGTAAGAATCATTTTTGCAGTATAATCGCTCTTCTTGAACTTAGTGCCGATCTGCTTGTTGTTAAGGACCTCGTTATGGAGTAACGATCCGTAGTCGCATACTTTCTTCCTGTCCCCAAGATTGAGCTTGAGCCAGATCATCGCCAGGCCTTTATCGTTCATGTAGACTGCATCTTCTACAACTTCTGCCATTTTGGCCTCTTTTACTTTGATCGTGACTGTACCAAGCTTTCTTTTCTTCTTCGCGTTTTTCAGTTTCTCATAGACCACAGCCTTGGTGGTTCCTGTCCCGGTCGCAAGGAAAAACCTGTCGCCTGTTAAAACGGGGTCTGTGTTTTTTATAACTTTTGCTACTTTCGTATTTTTAACTACCGCTGTATAGGTCGCCTTCGTTTTTATATTATCTATCAGATCCGAAATGGAATAATGGGCATCATAAAAGTATCTGCTGTTTATGTGGCTGCTGTATTTCAGCGTGACCTTCCTGCCGTCAGGAAAAAGTTTTGCTGCTTTCGCTTCGGCTCTGACAGGCATCACAGCCTGTATACACAGAATCATAAATAACACTGCAACAGCAAACGGCAGCGCCAGTTTTCTTGTCTTATACATAATTTCCCTCCGCTTTCCTTGCGATTTATTATTTATTCTTTATTATTATATCACGTGAACCGGATCTGTATTATCCGTTCAGCTTCATATCACAATACCTGTCCGTATTTTTCTTCAGTCTGACCAGCACTATTATCTGCAGAGCAAATAACAGGAGAGTACCAACGGCAGCCAGGACCATACCGAATGCTGTCTCTGCATCATTCCCGCTGTCCAGCAGGTTATTGTTGGCAGTGAAGGAATCATATAAAGTATGGATCACTATCGGGACTATGACTGCAAGAGCGCATTCTGGAATGCCGCTTCCATTCTTTGACGCTCTTTTATACGCTGCTATTCCAAGACACTCTGCCATTATGATGCCGAATAACATATGTGCGGCTATCGTAGCCAGCCTCAGTAAAGACACCAGGCCTCCCGAACCATAGAAGAATTCTTCCAGCATCGTAAAGCCTGTACCGACCGCTGCGCCTGCACGACCGGTATCGGAGAAGGCTGTTCTCTTTTGATCATTCTAATATAAATAACTCCAAGAATGACCGATGCAAGTACCAGCTGAATTACAGCCATATATCCTATCCTTTCATTTTTATATATAAACAATTATATCATACCATTTCCCTGAAAAGTACATAAAAACACCCCGCACCGAATGGTGCGGGGGGCTGTCTTCATCTTCAGGCTTGTCAGCCATTTACTTTGCCATCTGTTCTGCGACATGCACCTCAGATTATTTGGCGTCCTATTTTGCGATCTGTAAAGCGATTTTCAGTTTTGAGAGCCACTTTCCCCAACCCGTAAAAATGGCTTAATTTCAACCTTTAATGGCTTAGCCGCAATGTATTTTGATTTGAGGGACTGCTCATCACCCGCAAATTATCTCCGTACAATGAAAAACGCTTTTCACTAGTAACTATTGTTATTATTCCGCAAACAAGAAAAAGCAAGATCGCTGAAAAAGTTGCGGACATTACAGTAACAAAAGACCGCATCCTAAGTGATATGCTACCTCCTAGGTAGACAGTTGAAAAAATACAACTATCTATCCTAGGA
>CAYMBU010000176.1:0-2360 GCA_964388765.1 uncultured Eubacterium sp. | reverse complement strand
GCCGGGGGATTCTGCCGGCAGGGAAGAGCCTGCTGAAGAGGAAGTGCTGCAGCCGTATATGACGTATAACGTAATACCGGATGATCCGGCCAGGATACATGATGTCCTAGAGGCAGTGAGGATACTCGCAGACGAGGATCCGAAGCTTTCCGCCTCGTGGGAGCCTTCAGGCCCTTCCGGAGAGGGCAGGATCGTAGTCAGGATCATGGGGGCAGTGCAGCTAGAGGTGCTCAGGCGCGTGCTGAAGGACAGATTCGGTATAGACGCGGAGTTCGGAGAGAACAGGATAATATACAAGGAAACGATCAAAAGACAGGTGGAGGGCGTAGGGCACTTCGAGCCATTGAGGCACTATGCCGAGGTACATCTTATCATCACGCCTGCCGAAAGAGGAAGCGGGATAACTCTCAGATCTGAGTGCCCGCTTGAAATGCTTGAGATCAACTGGCAGAATCTTGTCCTGTCGCACCTCATGGAGCGTGAGCTGAAGGGCGTGCTGACAGGAGCGGGACTTACAGACGTGGACATATGTCTTGCAGCCGGAAGAGCAAGTATCAAGCATACAGAAGGCGGAGATTTCCGTGAGGCGACTTTCCGTGCGCTGAGACAGGGACTCATGCAGGCGCGCGAGACAGGAGACGCAGTACTGCTGGAGCCGTGGCTGGAATTCACCATCGAAGCCCCCCAGCAGGATGTAGGCCTGATAATGACTGATATACAGAATCTGGGCGGCGAGTTCGCCGCCGGAGGCCAGACAGCTGATGAAAGCGGAAGCGCCGTGCTTACAGGCCGCGCGCCGGCCGCCGGCCTCCAGAACTATCAGGCCCGGCTGGCCGGCCTCGCACATGGCCGCGCCACGTTCACGGCGGCCATGAGCGGGTATGATGCCGCCGGAGACCCCGGCGCCATCATCGCGGCGTCGCGCTACGACCCTGAGCACGACACGGAAGATCCGGCTGATTCAGTATTCTGCTCGCACGGATCAGGAGACATAGTGAAATGGAACGAAGTATTTGACCATATGCATATAGGGTCAGTACTGGAAGCCAGGAAAAAGCGAGCGGAAAATATGAGCAGCAGTGCTTTAGACGAGATGCTCGCGAACGATGCTCTCATTGAGGAACAGAAAAGAAGATACAGGAAAGCACTTGCTACAGATAAAGAGCTGCAGGCTATATTTGAGCGTACCTATGGTCCTGTGAAGCATTTCAGACAGCCTCGCCGGGACGGCTTTGATGACTGGGATCAGGAGGAGGAGAAAACTCCGAAGCCGCGGAGTACCGGAAAGACGGCCAAGGCTTCTGAGCCGCATGAGACAGTGACGCATCTTTTTGTGGACGGATATAATCTCATCCATGCATGGCCTGAGCTGAAAGAGCTGTCGGAAGTAGACTTCGGATCTGCGAGAGACAAGCTGACCGACATAGTATGCAACTACGCGGGCTTCACGGGGTATGACGTTACGGTGGTGTTCGACGCATATAAAGTGACTGAAGGCGCAGGAGAGAGAATGAATATCCACGGTGTATCCGTAGTATATACAAAAGAACATGAGACGGCGGACGCATACATCGAGCGCGAGACGCTGAACATCATGAAGCGCATGAAGGCGCGCAGGGGCGGCGCTGAAGACCGCATAATAGTAGTCACTTCAGATAATCTGGAACAGATCGTTTCGATGGGCCACGGCGCATTGAGGATCTCGTCCAGAGAATTCATAGAAGAAATAGAGCGTGTCAGCGATATGATACGCAGAATATAAAACAGGAGGTAAAGTATGTACGATATCATTATCATAGGAGCAGGCCCTGCGGGGATGACTGCCGCGATCTACGGACAGCGCGCAGGCAAAAGCACGCTGATGATCGACAAGGCAGGATACGGCGGAAACATCATAACAACGCCGTCTGTAGAGAATTATCCGGGCCTAAAGGATGTGTCAGGCGCGGAATTCGCGCAGCTTCTGTTCGATCAGGCTCAGAGCTTCGGCGCTGAGTACAAGAGCGCAGAAGTAAAAGGGATCACAGACGCAGCGGGGGTGAAGACAGTACACACAGACGCCGGCGACTTTGACTGTAAGGCAGTCATCATAGCCACTGGAGCGACCAACAGGAAGCTCGGCCTTGACCGTGAGGAACAGCTGGTAGGGAGCGGTGTCTCTTTCTGCGCTACATGTGACGGAATGTTCTTCAGAGGACGCGACGTAGCCGTTATCGGAGGCGGCAACACAGCGCTTGAGGATGCGGAATACCTTGCCGGCGTGGCAAATAAAGTATATCTGATCCACAGAAGAGATAAATTCAGAGGAGAGCAGAAGACTGTAGACAGACTGGCGAAGCTGGATAAAGACGAGTTCTAGC
>CAYMBU010000175.1:0-2361 GCA_964388765.1 uncultured Eubacterium sp. | reverse complement strand
GAATACTGGAATGCGCATGCGGTCCATGCATCGGAATGGGGTTCTCGCCTAATTCCGCAGGAGTGTCGCTGAGAACATTCAACCGTAACTTTGAAGGCAGGTCGGGAACAGCAGATGGTAAAGTATATCTGGTATCTCCGGAAACAGCTGTTGCTGCAGCCATATTCGGTGAGATAACTGATCCGTCAGAGCTCGGCGAGATGCCTGAGATAAAGATGCCTGAAAAGTTCAAGATAAACGATAACGCGGTCATTCTTCCTGCTTCAGAGGAAGAGGCTCCGTCGGTAGAGATCCTGAAGGGACCGAACATTAAAGAATGTCCGGTAGGGGAGCCTGTTGCCGACGAGATAGACGCACCGCTGATCCTCAAGGTAGGGGACAACATCACAACTGACCATATCATGCCGGCCGGATCCAAGATTCTGCCGTACAGATCCAATATTCCTCATCTGTCACAGTTCTGCTTCGGGGTCTGCGATAAGACGTTCCCTGAGAGAGCAAAGGAAGCAGGCAGAAGCATAGTTGTCGGAGGAGAGAACTACGGACAGGGATCATCCAGAGAGCACGCTGCTCTTGTACCTCTTTACCTTGGAGTAAGAGTGGTGATAACCAAAAGCTCTGCGAGGATACATGTGGCCAATCTGGTCAATGCAGGTATCATGCCTCTCACATTTGCAGAGCCGTCAGACTACGACAGGCTTGAGCAGGGTGACGATCTGGCGGTGAAAGGCGTTATGGAAGGTCTTGATTCGGGTAATATAACGCTTGTTGATAAAACTAAAGGATTTGAATGCAGTCTGAAATGCTCATTCACCGAAAGGCAGAAAGACATGCTTAAGGCGGGAGGACTGCTGAACTATATCGCTGCACAGAACGCGTAGAATAATGATCTTGAAGAACAGGAGGATGAAATGCCAGAGAAGAAAGATAACATACTGAAAGAGATCTTTGATACCGGAATGAGTGAAATGAAAGACATGGCTGAAGTCAGCGACGCATGCGGACATTTCAGACAGCTTCTCATAGAGCAGCTTACAAGAGAACTCATGATGGAGCAGGATACAGAACCGCCTAAGGATTTCAGCAAGCTCGATACTGTTACGATCGGTATCTGTCCGGGAGACGGCATCGGAACGATCATATCCGTTGAAGCCGAGAGAGTGCTGAGACACCTTCTGGCCGAAGAGATAGAGTCAGGAAAGATCGTTATCAAGGATATAGAAGGCCTTACTATCGAGAACAGACTTGAGAAGCAGCAGGCAGTACCTGACGATGTGCTGGCTGAGATCAAGACCTGTGACGTGCTGCTGAAGGGCCCTACGACGACTCCTAAGGGCGGTACGATGGAAAGCGCCAACGTTGCGCTTCGCCGTGAGCTGGATCTTTACGCTAATGTAAGGCCGGTATCGATCCCTGAAGAGGGTATCGACTGGACATTTTTCCGCGAGAACACAGAGGGAGAGTATGTGCTCGGAAGCAAAGGGATCGAGATCCCGGGGAAACTTTCGATGAACTTCAAAGTCACGACTGAGTCGGGGACCAGAAGGATAGCGAGAGCTGCGTTTGAATACGCCAAGGCAAACGGCAAGACAAACGTTGCGATCGTAACTAAAGCAAATATCATGAAGCAGACAGATGGTAATTTCTCAAGGATATGCCATGAAGTAGCAAACGATTATCCCGGCATCACTGCGGAAGACTGGTACATCGACATCATGACAGCGAACCTGCTGAAGGAAGAGCGAAGGTCAAGCTTCCAGGTATTCGTGCTTCCTAACCTATACGGCGATATCATCACTGATGAGGCTGCTCAGATACAGGGCGGCGTCGGAACTGCGGGAAGCGCCAATACAGGAGACCATTACGCGATGTTTGAAGCGATCCACGGATCCGCTGACCGTATGATAGCGGAGGGACGCGGACAGTACGCCAATCCGGCAAGCATCATCAAAGCCGGAGCCATGCTTCTAAGATATATCGGATATGCCGACAAGGCAGATAAGCTGGAAAATGCGCTGAACGACTGCGTGGAAGTTGAAAAGAAAGTTGTTATCACCGGACATGATGATGGGGCGACAGCAGAGGAATTCACAGATTATCTCATCAGCAAACTTTAGATCATCTAAAGGAAGAAACATAAATGAATAAAGTGGATTTCAGGTACGTAAGAATACAGGGGCAGGAACTGGCCCCGAATACGATGTATGCAAAGGGCATTTTCAGCATGTGCTGGGAGCTTGTACAGAAAGATGTGATGGAGCAGGAGGACGCAGATCTTTTCCGTGAGATAGACAACTGGTTCTCAAAGCATCTTCCGTATCCGCCCCAGTGTAAGAATCAGGAAAGCGTTGTCTGCTTTTT
>CAYMBU010000174.1:0-2375 GCA_964388765.1 uncultured Eubacterium sp. | reverse complement strand
GCGTCTTCGGGCCATCGCTTGACGAGAAAGGAAACAGTATAGCAGGATGCATGCTTCTCAGGGAGATATCCAATAAGCTTCATCTTTCTCTGTTCTATAACACGAACTTCATGGCAGCGGCTCCGAAGGATTATTCGCTCAACGAATTCTCGAAGGCAAAGCATTCGGAGGAATAGTCATAACGCACGATATACAGAGCGACAAGAAGTTCCTTGCGCCAGCGGGGATAAAACTATAACGGAGGACGGAAAATATGTCAGAAAGACTTGCAGCAGTTCCGCCGATGGGATGGAATTCATGGAACACGCTGTATGACGACTATAACGAAGAGACAGTGAAACAGATGGCAGATGTCATGGCTGATGAAGGCTATCTGGACTGCGGATACAGATATCTCATACTTGACGACTGCTGGGCGGAAAGAGAAAGAGATGAGAACGGACGGCTCGTACCTTCTCATGAGAAATTCCCGGACGGGCTGGAACCTGTCATAGATTATGTCCATAAGAAGGGACTAAAGTTCGGTATATACGCCTGCTGCGGCGTGAAGACCTGCGCCGGATACCCGGGAAGCTTCGAGCACGAGAAGCAGGATGCAGAGTCTTTCGCAGAGTGGGGAGTAGATTATCTGAAATATGATAACTGTTACAGACCGACTGCGCAGAAAGCTGACATGCTTTACAGACGCATGAGCTATGCGCTCAGGAACAGCGGCAGAGACATCGTGCTTGCGGCATGTCAGTGGGGAAGAGAAGAAGTAGAGCAATGGATCAGGTCGACTGGAGCTCAGACTTACAGACCCACGATAGATATCAGAGATAACTGGGAATCAGTAAAGAGAATAGCAGATCAAAGGCTCCTGCATCTGGAAGAAGGAGGCCCATGATGTCACAACGACCTGGATATGCTGGTAGTCGGCATGAATGGAGGGGGCTCCAATCCGGAAACAAAGGCAGAAGGCTGCAGTCTGGCGGAATATCAGACACATTTCGCTCTATGGGCGATGCTGAATTCGCCGCTGATCATCGGATGCGACATCAGAAAGATAGATGAGGCCAGTAAGAAAATACTGCAGAACAGGGATCTGATCGCGATAAACCAGGATCCGGAAGTAAGGACATGCTACATGCTTTCATGTGAATGCAGTCCTGGAACGTTCGCTCTGGTAAGACCTCTGTCAGATGGAAGCTATGCTGCGGGAGTCTTCAATTTCAGTGAAGAGAACATGAAAGCAGGATTTACGTTCTGGGATCTCGGTATTTCAGCAGCAGCGGGGCAGAAACTGTTTTTCCACGACTGTCTGACCCATGAAGACATGGGCGTGCTTACCGAAAGCTGCTGCATAAGACTGGATCCGCATGAATGTAAAGTGTTCAGAATGAAAAGTGTGGACTGAAGATGCATTTTGTTGACGCGAAGGGAATACTGACGAAAAACGGGGGATTCTGCGGTATGAATATATACCGCGGATGTTCGCATGGCTGTATCTACTGCGACAGCAGGAGCAAATGCTATCAGTTCAGCCATCCTTTTGAGGATATAGAAGTAAAGCAGAATGCGCCGGAACTTCTCGACAGGGCTTTGACGTCAAAACGCAGGAAATGCATGATCGGCACCGGCTCGATGTCTGACCCTTATATGCATTGCGAGGAGCAGCTCGGACTGACGAGAAAATGTCTTGAGATCATTCTCAGGCATGGCTTTGGTGCTGCGGTCCAGACAAAGTCAGACAGGATAATGAGAGACATCGATCTGCTTGACGCAATCAATAGAAAGACCAAGTGCGTCGTAGAGATGACGCTTACTACATACGACGACGCTCTCTGCGGTATTATTGAGCCGAACGTGTGTAATACGAAAAGACGGATCGAAGTACTTGCGGAGATGCGGGAACGCGGCATACCGACGATCGTCTGGCTCACTCCGATACTGCCTTTCATAAATGACACCGAGGAGAACATCCAAGCCATCCTGAATGAATGTGTCCGTGTCGGCGTCAAGGGTATCATCTGCTATGATATGGGACTTACCTTGAGAGAAGGCGACAGGGAATACTATTACGCTGCGCTGGACAGATATTTTCCGGGATTGAAGGAAAGATATATCGAGCTGTATGGGAACGCGTACAATGTGCCAAGCCCGAATTCATCCAAGCTGATGGACATGTTCAGAAGGATATGCAGAGAGAACAGCATCATGTACCGTCCAATGGAGTGCTTCAATTATATGAACGAGTTTCCGGAGAGGGAACATCAGATAAGTATGTTCGAAAACATCTGAGGTGGCCAGAGCATAGCTGAGGCTGTCTGGCCAGCTGAGGCAGTCCGGATATGCCGCAATGACCCGGAATCATTATCCCGGAGAAGTCATGTTTC
>CAYMBU010000173.1:0-2547 GCA_964388765.1 uncultured Eubacterium sp. | reverse complement strand
TCTGCCTATCGTATCTATGTCGCACTCATAATAGCGGCGTCCGCTCTTCTCCGGCAGCTTCTTCTCGTAGTTTCCGAACCTGTCGCCGCCTATCGCCTTACCCGGCGCGTACCTTTCGACAGAGCCTCCGCTCCAGCCCATTCTCTTTGCTTCCTTCTTGGTTATGTAATTCTTCGGAAGCTTCCTATATATACTGAGATACTCCGCGACTTCTTCCTTTGAGTCGTATGTTCCGCCCTCTTCGACCGACGCCTCTGACGGTGCCGGGTCCGGGGCTTTGTTCTCTCCGCCGTTTCCTGCCTGACCGCCGCCGCACGACGCGAGCATGCACACCGAAGCAGCTATCAGCAACGCTGTCAATACAGCAAAGACCTTCCTGAACATCTGTATGTCCTCTCTTCTTCAGACGCTGCGCCGCTTACTTGCCCGACTCGCCGCTGTCTGTCCTGATGCTCTTCTTATACACTTCCGATTCGGTATCAGGAACTATCTCAGTCACGATCGCTTCCGCGTCTTCCGCCTTGGCGTAAGTGTAAACAGTGAAGCCGTCGAACTCATATGTCCCCTGGTAGCCGCCTCCGTCGTTTGACGGTTCTATCACAGGATCGCCCTTGAGCGTTCCGACCGCCTCGATCAGACCTTTCACGTCTTTTCCGACAAATGATTCCGCGATCCCAAGCGGACTGTTGGCGGTATACTCTGTTTTCTCTTCTTCAGGCTCTTCCGGTGGTTCTTCTTTCTTTCCGGCGCATGAGAACAAGACCGCTGACGCGACCAGGACCACTGTAAAAACAGCTACGAGTTTGTATACATAAGCTTTATCGTTCTTCTTTTTCATATCAAATTCTGCCGGACACCTGTACCGACGGAGCGGTGTCCTCTCCTTTCCGTTCGTTATAGAAGTATTCTACCACAACGGTATCACAAGTCAAAGTAAAAAAAGCCCCCGCGGGGATCCTTTCCCACAGGGGCTTATAGTATCATATTAATATTTAAATCACTGTTATTAAACCATATATTTATCCGGAACACAACGTTCCGGGATAAATCATTTTTATTTTCCCTGTTATCAGATCGCCGCAGCCTCAGCGTCAACGGTACTTCAGCAAGGGACCTGCAGGCACTGGGCGTCTGCCTGGTGGGGGCTGCGCCCGGTCTGTCCGGCGTTACCTGACACAGTGTTTCCCGGTATGTCCTTATGCGATCACGAGATCTGTTCCGGAAGCCTTCTGCTCGATCATCTTCTTTACGAGAGTAGCTACATAAGCACCGGCTTCTGCAGGTGGAGTCCCTCCGCCGTAGATGTTGGAGATTACTGTACGCTTAGCTTCCTCGATGCCTACATGTCCTTCATATGTCATATAAGCTGACATCGATTGATATGTGGACATTCCCGGTCTCTCGCCTACGAGTATCACTGTTACTTTCGGATGTGTGATCTCTGTGATCTGATCTTCCGTCGGTACACGTGAGTATTTGATGTAGATAGGAGTTCCAACTGAGAATCCCTCTACCTTCAGCCCATCCATCATGGCCTTCATGACGTCTGAGATATTAGCGTCGAAAGCTGTTGATGATAATCCTTCTGAAGCTATGATCTGTACGTCAGGATTCATGATGCAGTTCTCTCTTACAGCCTGCTTTGTCTCGTCGTCGAGAAGACGTCCGAGGTCAGGTCTTGCAAGGTATTCATCCTTGTCTTTGCATGCGCTCTGAATACGGAAGAATCCGTTTTCCTCGATAAGCTCATCTGAAGGATCGTTCAGTACAGCGTCGAATGCTCCGGCGTGGTCTGCAAGAAGTCTCAGATATGGGATAGTCTTGCATCTTGTTCCGGCTCTGCCGATGCATACTCTGGCTGCTGTGATCTTTCTCATCTCTCTGAGAGCTTCCTCATCCTTTGCGTTGTCCAGATAATACTGTTCGTTCAAAGGAATAGCACGGATATCAGGCACTTCGCCGTCTTCAACTTCACAGGCACTTGGAGCGGATGCTTTACTGTCGGTTTTGCCAGCCATCGTTTCTTTTACGACTGACTCGATCAGTTTCTTTAATTCTTCATTGTTCATCTTATTACCTCCGTCATGCTGTCTTTAAAGGAAGATAGAAGCGCCGCCGCAGAGCTCTGTCGGTTTGCCGTCTTCTGTGAGCAGTCCCATGCCAATCATCCACTCCATGAATGCAGGAGCAGGTGTCTTGTGTGAAAGTGCTCTCAGTGCGATGTCGTCCTGGAAACTTGTATCCTGATAGGCAAGCATTACGTCGTCTCCCTGTGGAACGCCCATGAAGTATCCTGCGCCTTCCATAGTAGTCAGCATCGTTCCCATCTGCTGGTCGTCGATGGTGATAGGAGTATGGTTCGTGAAGCATGGCGCCAGACCCATTGGAAGTCCCATGAGTTTACCCATGAAGCAGTCTTCCAGATTGGCCCTGATAATTTCCTTAACGTCGTAAATGGGCTCAGGTCCGATGACTCCGGATACGGTGTTTACCATGAATGGCTTTAAGAAGCTCGAGACTCCGTAGGTACGTCCGTCAAGAGTCATC
>CAYMBU010000172.1:0-2570 GCA_964388765.1 uncultured Eubacterium sp. | reverse complement strand
GAGGCTTGACCTCCGCGAGCTCAGAAGAAAAGGCGGCGGCTTCTTCGGATCCGGCGAAAGCACCGGTTCTGTCGGAGTAGTCACACTGAACCTTCCGAGACTTGCGTACCTGTCAAGCAGCCAGGAAGACTTCTACGAGATGCTCGACCACTATATGGACATAGCTGCCCGTTCGCTCGACATCAAGCGTAAGGTCATCACAAGGCTCATGAACGAAGGCCTCTATCCATACACAAGACGTTATCTCGGCACTTTCGACAACCACTTCTCCACTATCGGACTGGTGGGCATGAATGAAGCCATCAAAAACGCCAAGTGGATGAGCGGAGACATCACTGACAAAGCCGGCAAAGCTTTCGCAGTGGAAGTTCTGAACCACATGAGATCACGTCTTTCTGACTATCAGGAAGCTTACGGCGACCTTTACAATCTCGAGGCGACTCCTGCTGAATCTACTACTTACAGATTCGCAAAGCACGACGTCGAAGAGTTCGGCGACATCATCACAGCTGCAAAGCCGGGTGAGGCTCCATACTACACGAACAGCTCACATCTTCCTGTCGGATATACAGACGACATCTTCGATGCTCTGGACATGGAAGACGAGCTCCAGACGCTGTACACATCAGGAACTGTATTCCACGGATTCCTCGGTCAGAGACTTCCGGACTGGAAATCAGCTGCAAACCTCGTAAGAAAGATCGCTTACAACTTCAAGCTTCCGTACTACACGATGTCACCGACATACTCTGTATGCCGCGAGCACGGCTACATACAGGGCGAGCACTTCAAGTGCCCGATCTGCGGAAAGGATGCTGAAGTCTACTCCAGGATCACCGGATACTACAGACCGGTCAGAAACTGGAATGATGGTAAGGCTTCAGAATTCAGAAACAGAAAGACTTATGCCCCTGGTGATCCGGAGTTCACAGACGGCGTTCGTCTTCCGAACGGAAATGACATCGCTCAGGCAGCCACTGATAACATGCTGATCGGCGACAAGCTGCAGGAGCAGGAAAACGCCGCACCGGCAAAGGAAGCAGCAGCAATGGACCAGGCTCAGGCGAAGGCAGTTCTCCTCACAACAAGAACTTGCCCGAACTGCAACACAGCAAAGACACTGCTGAACGAAGCCGGGATCGAGTACGATGTCGTTTACGCAGAGGAGCCTGAAGGTGCAGCACTCGCCAGCGAGTACAACATCACTTCAGCGCCAACTCTGATCGTACAGAACGGAGAGAAGGCCGACCTGTACGGTAACGTAAGCAATATAAGGGGTTTCATCCATAATATCCAGTAAACGCAGCTGGATAGCAACAAACCTTAAAAAGGGGCTGCTGCATAAAGTGTTCGTTCAGCACTTTGTGCGGCAGCCTCTGTTATTATATGCAGCTATCCAAGATCCCATGTCTTCTACAAATACAAATTTACTGTTTCTCCTGGTAAAAGTATACAAATATCAAAATCCTTCTTGATTTGTATAGCGAAGCACTCGAAAAAACCGTTTTATACAAGCTTGGTTTATACAAATCCAGCACATGAAGCGAAAATCCGCTACAAATAGAGGATTTTGATCAGATTTGTATAAAGTCCATCAGGCTGACTTCATGGTCTGTTTATCGACTCGGCAAATAAATCCGCTGAAAAAGCTATTTTGACGGTCGGCTGTCTATTCGTATTTCGTCCGGTTACGCACGAGCTCTATCGCTTCTTTGCCTGTCATATGTTCAACATCAAGTTCTATCATTGCGAGGCCCGGAAACTCTCTGCTGATCTCCGCTTCTTTCTTTTCATCAGATTCATCAGGGGAATAGCGGTCAGCCAGAAGTCTGATCGCCGGCATGATCTCTTCAGGCGTTTCCAGTATCTTCGCCCTTCCGAAGCATATCACACTTCTGAAATATGTGGTGAATTCATCAGCGACCACATCATCACGGTCAATGATCGTGAAGCACACCTTATCACAGGCACGTACCGCATCTATCTTATGCCCTGTCTTGGCGCAGTGGAAGTAGAACTTGTCCGGCTGATCATCTGCGTCTGCGGCAACAAAAACATAGCTAAGAGGGACGCCGTAAGGATAGCCTTCATCGCCTGATACCGATAAGACTCCGGACGTCGCCCGCTGTATTATCTCAAGACAGGTCTCATGGTCAAGTTCCTGCTTGAATCTTCTCATTTTTCTGAACTCAGTCATTCCCTTCTCCTTCTTCTATATCTCAAAAGCTGATGGCATCCTGCGCAGTGATTCTTGCGAAGCTCCTTCATCTTTCTCTCAGGCGCTGATGTTGTCTCTGCAACGATTCTTGCGAAGCTCGAATCTTCGGGCAGACACCATCACTCCTTTCCATCCCAGCAGTAAGTGCACAGCTTGTCCCTGTCGATCCCGACTGCATCAAGCATATCGTCAAGCCTGTTATAGTTTAGTGATGTGAAGTTCATCTGTCTGCAGATACCGGCCACCATATTCTTGTAGCGGTCGGAATCAGGATCAACATATTCATCGATTAGCTCACGCGAAACATCCTCGCCCTCTTCACTGCTTATTATGAGGCGCGCTATCAGCTCCA
>CAYMBU010000171.1:0-2659 GCA_964388765.1 uncultured Eubacterium sp. | reverse complement strand
CTTCTGAAAAACATCGATAATGGTGTTTCAAAATGTCATAAAAGTGCTGAAAAACAGCCTAATTCATTGACTTTTACAGACCTGCAAGACTATAATAAATGTGTCAAAATTGTTTCATTTTTATGATGATTCAATGATTAGATTGTGCTCATGGCCCGGTCGGACGACAGGGGACAGGAGCATTCTAAAAACCGGTACGACCGGCATAGCGACAGCTGCGCAGATTCAGTGAACAGTAGCCACTTCTCTGACAGTCTGGCGCCTCATTCATCAGTATTTTTGTTTGTGATAAAAACACTGATGAATGTGAAGCCGCTAAACCTGGAGCACCGGATCTATTACTGCAGTTATATGTATAACTAGGAGGAAAAAGATGAAAAAGAACAACGTTAAGAAGATGCTGGTAGTCCTGCTCTCACTCGTTATGGTGATCGGACTTGCTGCATGCGGCGGATCAAAATCCGGCGGATCAAAGGGCCCTGGAGATGGATCATCCATCACACTGTTCAACTCCAAGAACGAGATTCAGGAAGACTTCGAAGCTCTTGCTAAGGTTTATGAGGAGAAGACTGGTGTTCACATCGATGTTTACTATTCTCAGGACACAGTTGCTGCTCACCTTGCAACAAAGTATGCTTCCAAGTCACCTTATACCATCAACATGGTAGACTCAAAAGATGTCTATGGTAACCTTGGACAGCAGTATGCTGCTGATCTGTCTGATGCTTCATGGGTAGGAGATACAGACTATGCCATCAAGGTAGATGACAAAGTTCTCGGATTCCCTGTATGCTTCGAAGCAAGAGGTATCCTCTACAATGAAGCTGCGATCAAGAAGACTCTCGGCAAGGACTTTGATCCTTCAAAGATCCAGACTCTTGACGACTTCAAGGCTATCCTTGAAGAACTCAAGAAGGGCGGTATGGAATCTCCTACAGCTATCCTTTCACCTGACTGGTCACTTGCTGCTCACTTCCTTGGACAGGTAGTAGACGAGAGAGACGATGTTGATGCATTCGTTGCTGACCTCAAGGCTGGCAAAGTTGATCTCATGAAGGATGAGAAGTTCAACGCTATCATGGACCTCTTCGATGTACTGAAAGAGTACAACATGTTCAAAGCAAATGCTGCTAACTCTGAGGATGAGCTCGTACACCAGGCTTTGTCTGAAGGAAAAGACGCATTCCAGTTCGGCGGATGCTGGGAATGGAATGACCTGCTGACATATGACTACAATGGACCTGTAGGCATCATGCCTCTCCCACTGAACATGGAAGACGACTTCACAGGAAAGATCGACGGAGCTGGATCAAAGTTCTTCTATGTTGATGCAAGTGAATACACATCAGCAGAAGACCAGCAGGCTGGTAAGGACTTCCTTGAGTGGCTTGCTTCATCTGATGCAGGTAAGGAATTCGTTTCCGGAACATGCGGAATGGTTTCACCGTTCAAGAGCAACAGTGTTGAATGCACAAACGATATCGGTGCTGTTGTAAAGAAGTTCGTTGATGAAGGAAAAACATTCCCTGACTACACAGGATTCCCTGATGACCACTATTCAAAGATGGGTATCGAGATGCAGAAGTACCTCGGCGACCAGTGCACACGTGAAGAGCTTGCTAAGGCTTATGAAGACTACTGGAAGGCTCAGGCATAATCTGAGTGATCGATACTGTTACTTCTGAAATTTTTTAGGTAAGAGGCGTGTCTGTAAGAACAGCCTCTTACCATCCGGATTATTAATGATTTCAGGTATTAGTTTATAAGGGGACAAAATGAAAAGAAATACATTAGGCTATAAAATCAGACAGTATCTGATGTTTGGCGGTGTAGGTACCATTCTGTTCTGTGCTGTTGTAGTCGTTCCTTTTATCTATGGTATTTATCTGACATTTACAAGCTGGGACGGCGTATCACTTGAAAAGCCATTTGTGGGATTGGCCAATTATCAGGCAGCGTTCGCTGACTCTGATTTCTGGGCAGCGATGGGAAGAACTATCATCTACTCGGTGTTCTCCGTAGTACTGATCAATGTATTCGCATTTGCAATGGCATATCTTGTAACAAGCGGTGTTAAAGGCCAGAATTTCTTCCGCGCAGGGTTCTTCATTCCGAACCTGATCGGCGGTATCGTCTTAGGTTATGTATGGAAGTTCGTATTCAACAGAGCATTTGTTTCAGTTGCAAGTGCTATCGTTGGAGGACAGGTACCATCACTGCTGGCGACACCAGGCGGAGCTATGTTCTGTCTGATATTTGCCTCAGTATGGCAGTACGCAGGTTATATGATGCTGATATACGTTGCTGGTTTCATGAGCGTTTCTGATTCGCTCAAGGAAGCAGCAATGATCGACGGATGCACACCGTCACAGGCTATGATGAATGTAACGATTCCACTGATGAGAGGTTCGTTCGTACAGTGCATCTTCCTCAGCATCACAAGATGCTTCGTTGTTTACGATGTAAACCTGTCACTGACAAACGGCGAGCCGTTCGGAAAAACAATCATGGCGGCAATGCACGTATACAACACAGCCTTTACCTATAAGAACTATGGTATGGGCCAGGCAGAAGCACTTATACTGTTTATAGTATGTGCCGTGATCGGTGTAACTCAGGTATGGGTAGGTAAGAAAGGAGAGGTGGAAGCATAATGACT
>CAYMBU010000170.1:0-2701 GCA_964388765.1 uncultured Eubacterium sp. | reverse complement strand
GTACATCGGCGACAAGAACTGTATGGAGAGCACGATAGTGCCGGGAGCAGGATATGAGTTCCGTGATGTTCCGGCAGAGGAAGTCAACCGGGGCAATTTTCTTCTGCTCGCAAAAACGGGCGTGAAGAACATAGCGGGCATATACAAAGCAAGAGACATACTGGAAAGCTTCAGGCCTGACGCGGTGATAGGGACGGGCGGATTCGTTTCTTTCCCTGTAATTTACGCGGCCCATACGCTGGGGATCAAAAGCTATTTCCATGAGTCGAACGCATTTCCGGGCCTTGCCAACAGGATGCTGGAAAAGTACGCCAGCAAAGTTTTTCTGGGATTCAGATCTGCTTCCGGATTCTTCAGGCAGCCTGAGAAGCATGTGGTGACGGGGAATCCGGTAAGAGATGCCTTTTTCGGTCTTGATAAAGACGCTTCAAGGGAAAAGCTCGGGATCGATAAAGACGCCTTCGTCATTCTGTCGTTCGGCGGCAGCCTGGGCGCCGGGACCATAAACGACGTCATGTATGACGTCATGAAGCAGGTCAACGGAGAGAAGAAGATCGTAATGCTTTTCGGAACAGGGAAAGCGTATTATGATAAGATCACAGAGAGAATAAAAGAAGACAGGATAGAGCTTGAAGACAATATCATCCTCAAGCCATACATAGACGATATGACAGACTGCCTTGCGGCGTGTGATATCGTAGTAAGCAGATCGGGAGCTCTTACAGTGGCAGAGATCTGCACATGCGGAAGAGCGTCAGTGCTGGTGCCGTCGCCTAACGTAACGGGCAACCATCAGTATTATAATGCCAAGGAGATCGCAGATAACGGCGGAGCCGTTCTTATCGAGGACAAGGACTTTGATTTTGATAAGATGATGCCGCTGATAGTAAAACTCCTCAACGAGCCTGAAGAAGTCGAGCGGATGGGCAGATGCGCCGCGGATATGGCCGGAGGAGACGCTGCAGAGCAGATTTACGAGAAGATAACGGAAGACCTGAGCAAAGCGGAAAATGAGTGACGACATAAGGATACTTACATACGATGAAGACGACCTTGTGGATATCGAGGAGGAAATAGACCTCTCCGATATATTTGACGTTGAAGAAACGTCAGACGGGATCTCGGACGACGAAATACTCGGCCTGTTCGGTCAGGGCGGCACTCTTGTATACTCAGAAGACGACATGTCCGGAAAGACGATGGTCGTGGACAGAGCGGACATAAAAGAACAGGAAGCCGCTGAGCAGGAGGCTTTCTCTCCGGAGAAACAGAAAGAAGACCTGAGAGAAGAGCTCGCTGACGACCTGGAGGACATCGAAAGGAAGAAGAGAACACACCGACACTCGCATATCATCATCAAGCTCGCGTTTCTTTTGCTGGGTGTCGTCGCCCTTGCAGCGATAGCTTTTTCGCCACTGTTTACGATCAAAAACATCAAGGTCGAAGGGAACAGGTTCTATACCGAAGAACAGATAATAAACATGTCCGAAGCAAAGGCGGAGGGCAATCTCTTCCTTAACGCGCAGAAAGGGCTGATAAAGAAAAACCTTAAAGACAACGTATACTTCAGAAGAGTGGACGTCAGAAGGAGCATTCCGAATACTCTCGTTATCGAGGTGGAGGAGAAGGAAGAACTTGCGGCTCTTGTATACGGAGATAAATATATCGTTATAGACGATAACAGCGAGGTGCTGCGCGTTGCGAAGATAGATCCTGAAGTTACAGTGCTGACCGGGCTCACGATCAAGAAGATGGACGTAGGCCAGACACTGGAAGTAGAAGAAAAGAAAGTCTTTAAAGATACTCTGGCTACCCTTTACGCAATGAGAGACGGCGATTTCTATTTCAAGCGCATAGAAGCGTCAGGCACCAGAGTGAAAGCCTATATGTATGACATGATGAAAGCAGAAGGCACATCAGGTCAGCTCAGAGAATCCATAGAAAAGGGAACTCTCCAGAAAGTAGTCAACAAGCTGATGAAGAAAGGCATAAAGAGAGGAACCATCATTTTGGGTGACAATAACTACATATCGTTCTCGCCCGCAGTCTGATACACAAAATATTCGAAAAAAAGTAAAAAATCTCTTGTAAAAAATAATGCATTTATTGTTTCGGTATGGTACAATAAATCAGTAGTTTATATGGGAACAAGGAGGAAATGTTCATGTTGCAATTTGAGACAGAGCAAGACAACTCCGCAGTGCTGAAAGTCATCGGCGTCGGCGGCGGCGGATGCAATGCCGTTAACAGGATGCTTGAATCTAATCTGGCAGGGGTTGAGTACATAGCTGTAAATACAGATAAACAGGCACTTAAGAAGTGCAATGCCGAGAACAAGATCCAGATCGGCGAGAAACTGACCAGAGGTCTCGGCGCAGGCGGCAATCCGGAGATCGGACAGCAGTCAGCCGAGGAGACGATCGACACTATCGTCGACATCATTGAAGGAAGCGACATGGTCTTCATCACAGCAGGCATGGGCGGCGGAACAGGAACAGGTGCTGCTCCTATCATCGCCAAGGCTGCAAAAGACATGGGCATCCTCACAGTAGGCGTAGTTACAAGGCCGTTCTCATTTGAAGGAAAGAAGAGAGCCGCTCAGGCAGAGCAGGGTATCGGATTCCTGAAGAAGTATGTAGATTCCCTGGTAGTCGTTCCTAACGACAAGCTCCTTGAGAACTGCGAGAAGAACACGACCATG
>CAYMBU010000169.1:0-2749 GCA_964388765.1 uncultured Eubacterium sp. | reverse complement strand
GCTGAACACAGCTCCCATAGGGCAGAGGAACTGACAGAAGAACCTCGACTGGACTGCCATCCCGACCAGTATCAGCAGGAGCAGTACGCCCGCCGCGATAAGATCTGACGACGGCTTCTTCAGTGATATCAGTACAGAGAACAAAGTCCACGGACTGTTCCTGTTCACCGTTTCCTGTTCTCCCATGAAGCAGGCGATGAATATGGCAGCAAGGACCAGATATTTCACCAGCTGAAGATATCTCACCGCTGCAGCAGGTATTCTCGGGAGCTTTTTCCCGGTCTTCTTCTGTATGTACTGCGACAGCATGTAAACGGCATCCCCGAGCGTTCCGAACGCGCATGCGTATCCGCAGAAAAATCTTCCTGCGATCACGGTGAACGCCAGAAGGAACAGCAATATTCTGGCGAAGGGACTGAATGAAAGAGGTGATCCCTGTGATAATGCAGCTGCGATCTCTTTCACCGCCGCAAACGCGCTCGCGAACGCTGAAGGGAAAGTGAGGATGAATACTATCTGTATGCCATTCCTGAGTAATTCGGTTTTTCTCCTTGCTTTTACCCTGTCCATCAGTCCGAAGCTCCTTTCAGTGCGTTGTCAACGCCTTCCAGTATTCCTTTTGATGAGAATGTAGCTCCGGAAGCTGTATCTACGCCGTCGGTCCCCTGCTTCTCGACTATGTCTCCGGTGATGCCGGAAGCAAGCTCGAAGTAGGCCGGGTCATCTCCGGATTCTGTTATTTCCACGTCAGTTATCTGTCCGCCTGAGACAGTGACTCTGACTTTGATTTCACCTTTATATCCTGTGCCTGTGCCTTCGTAAGTGCCGTCTTTATATCTGCCTGCGGAAGCCTGTGCTTTCTGTTCCTCTATCTTCGCCTTCAAGTCTTCTATGACCTTGTTCAGCCTGGCGTTCGAATTCGCGCTGGTCTGGTACATGAAGAGGACCACGGCTATGACGGCTATTGTTATTACTTTTATCCAGAATGCTCTCATGATATGAGCCCCGCTTCCTGAAGCGCCTGTTTCACCGCGTCTCTTATACCGTTGGAACTCAGCGTCGCGCCCGATACCGCGTCGACATCCCACGTCTGCTTGCTGATCATCTTTGAAGTGATCTTCTTCGCTTTGAACCAGTACTTGTCGGTCTCGTTCTTACCCTCGACGCTGATGTCTTTGATCAGGCTGTCCTCGATGGTCACCGCCGCCGTGACGATGCCGCCGTAGCCCTGGCCCTGACCGTTGAATATGCCGTTTATCAGATCGTCTTCGCCTGAGCCGCCTTCGCTCTTCACCTTAATGAATATGATCACTGAGGCCTTATCAAAAACCTTTGTTGAAGGCGAGCTTATCGTTATCTTCGCCCTGCCGGTGCCTGTTATCGTCACGGTACCGCTGTTGTCTGCAACTGCTGTGGCAGGTGCGTCGGACAAATATGACAGTGCCTTCCCGCTCTCTGACCTGCCGGAAAGCGATACTGTAGTACCTATATCTGCTTCTTCCAGCTCGATCGTTGAGCCTGCTTTATAGCTGTCCAGGAAGATTCTCTGGCTCTTTTTCAGGACCGTAACGGTAACTCTCTTAGACGCTTTCTTGTATTTCGAAGTTTTAACAGCCGTTATCGTGATGACTGCCTTACCGCCCTCAATAGCTGTGACTTTGCCCTTGCTGTTCACCTTCGCGACAGAAGGCTTCGAGGATTTATATCTGAGTGAAGTCTTTGCTTTTGCTCCAAGCGATATGGTCTTGCCGGCCGTAACTGAATATTCTTCTCTGGAAGTCGTAACCGACTGGTCTTTCGGCCCTTCCTTTCCTGCTTTGGAAAGCGCGTTGATCACGGCGTTGATGATGCCGTTGGAACTGTATGTAGCTCCTGATACCGCATCGACTCTTGGGTTCTGTGTCTTGATGATCCTGCCTTTCACAGCCTGTGCACGGCTCCAGTATGACGCCGTCTCACCCTTTCCTGACGTACTGACAGACGTGATCTTGCCGCCCTTTATCGTTACTGTGACGCTTACTGTGCCGCCGAATCCTCTGGCGCTTCCTGTATATTTACCGTCTTTCCAGCCGTCCTCAGGCTTGCTGTATTTCTTCTTCTTTGATTTCTTACCGTCTTTGCCCTTTACCTTAGGCGCGGCTTTTTTAAGGTTTACGGAACCGTCTCCGCCTGCCTTTTTCAAAGCTTCGGCAGCCGCCGCTTTGATGCCGTTGGAGCTGTACGTTGCGCCTGACACGCCGTCGACGTTCGCAGAACCGGATGAAACGATATCCGGTATGATCGCCTTGGCCATATTGAAGTATGCCGGCGTCTCTCCTGCCGCACTCTCGACTTCAAGCGACTCTATAGTTCCGTCTTTCACAGTAAGCTTCAAAGTTACAGGTCCGCCGTATCCCTGGCCTGTTCCGGTATATTCGCCGTCCTTCAGGCCTTTGGCTTTGCTTTTGACCTTGCCGGATTTATCTTCTTCATACTCTGCAGTATCATCAGCGCTTTCCGCCGGCTGTTCCATAGGAGCATGCTCTTCGGTAAGTGCAGCGATTTCCTGAAGAGACTTATCCAGCGCGGCCGAGCTCTTCGTAACGCCTGCACATGCGCATACGGCAACAACAGCTGCAAGGATGCAGTGTGCCAGGATGAGAATAAGTTTTTCCTTATCGATATGATCCATCCGTTTCCGGTACCTGTATAAACAAAACACATCCCCGCGTCAAACGCGGGGTTGTTTATTAACGGGCAAAGCCCTTAC
>CAYMBU010000168.1:0-2832 GCA_964388765.1 uncultured Eubacterium sp. | reverse complement strand
GGCGTCACAGTCAGTATTAAGCGCTTCGACCACCCTGTCATTTCCGAACATCTCACCGGCCTCGTTCACCGCTTCAGTAACGCCGTCCGTGTAAAGGAACAGCTTCGCGCCCGGCTTGAGCATGAGTTCGTGCTCGTGATATTTCATTCCCTTCATTCCGCCGACAACAAAATCGTGCCTGCTCTTTATCATCTCGAACTCGGTTCCCGGACCTTCCGAAATGACCGGATATTCATGCCCCGCGTTAGCAGTTCTGAGTTTACCGGTGGAAAGCTCCAGTATGCCGAGCCAGACTGTGACAAACATTTCCTGCTGGTTATTGGAACATATGACGTCGTTAGCCTGCTTCAGGATCTCTGCCGGAGAATCACTGTTCCTGGCAGCTCCCTTCAGTATGATCATGGACGCCATCATGAAGAGCGCCGCCGGAACGCCTTTACCGGAAACATCTGCTATGACTATGACAAGATGATCGTCATCCACAAGAGAGTAGTCATAGAAGTCGCCTCCCACTTCCTTGGCGGGATCCATGGTCCCGTAGATGTCGAATTCTCTGCGTTCAGGAAACGCGGGGAAGATATGCGGTATCATGGATGTCTGTATCTTTGTGGCAAGCGAAAGCTCAGTGCCGATCCTCTCTTTTTCTGCAGATATCGTTTTGATCTTGTCGACATAATCGTCTATCTCCACAGCGAGATCTGTCACATCATCAGAGAGCTGGCCGATCTCATTATGCAGCCTGATGTCTTTCAGGTTATCCTTTACGTTGCTGCTGTCCTTATCCTGTCTGTATGTACGGATACTTTCCTGCACTTTCCTGAGCGGGCGGAGTACGACAAAATATATGAGCAGCAGGCAGATGACACACAGGAAGACCTGAAGGATCATCGCGAAAAGAGTTTCCCGTCTCGCCTGCGCTGCCATGAGTGCCTGGAGATCTGACACGCTGTAAGTCAGGCCGATAAAGACCGGATCTCCTTCTGCCGTACCGACCCAGACATAGTAATCTGCCACGTCGCCGGCTTTCGCGAGATATGATGAGTTGTTCCTTGCGCTCTCCATGGCTTCCTGCCTGCTCGCGTCTACTTTCACGATCTTTCCGAGCGGATAAGCCTCATCAGCGCCTAGTCCTCTCTTTGCTCCCGGCTGAGCCGCACTCATGATAAAGTATTGCGAGCTGTATGAATCATCCGATACTACACAGAACAGATAATCGATCCCATGCGCCCTCTTTATCTGATTTAATCTGGTTAGCAGCCATGAATAAGCGACTTCTGCGTAAAGCTTCTGATCCTTTGGCCTCATGGCTTTGATATCTCTCTCAGAAGCGTATTTAAGCTGGATATCCGGATAACGCTCTTCCAGCTTGCGGCTTTTCGATTCCGTCTCAGTGCCCGTCACATACTCCGCGTCATATTCCAGATCCAGTTCATCTGACTGCGTATACCAGTATGAAAGCAGCCAGTTAGACGCCGGATATTCACGTATCGCCATGACAGCCTCTTCAGCCATCTCGGACGTACGCACTTCTGTATGCTCCTTTACAGAATCACTGGTGAGAGAAGTCTCCGTGATATATGTGATGATCCCGGTCACGATGATACCGATCACGAACAGGATCATGACCTCGTGGATCAGCCGGAATCTCTTTTTACTGTCAATCGTCGTCATAGCGCTTTCGTACCTCTTTATCTGTTTCGCTTCTCTTTATCTCTGTGGACTGCCTTCTTTGCTGCTCTTATCGCTCCCGTGCTGCAGACCAGCCTGCACAGATGGCATCCGACGCATTTATCCGGAATGAGCAAAGGCCTTCTGGTCTCCGGGTCGAATCTGATCGCCTGGTGGCCTCCTTTATTTTGCTTTTATCACTCATATCCATCATCTCTTCAAAGGTCCTGAATTGATTCTATCACAAAACAAATTGGGTTTTTATCTATTTTTTTGTTATTATAAAGTTAAGTTATTGAAAATATCATAAGGCAGTCGTTTTATTTCACTATTCTTACACTATTATTTCACTATTTCTGATCAGGACACATTTCTTCACATGCACAATACGTACAAACGACACTTCCCGTCTCCATACTTGGGCAGTAGTAATGGCCGTCTATCTCTTTCCACCCTGCTTTCTTCTGCGGATGCATTGGTCTCTCCTCGACAAATGTGAGCTCAAGACAAGCCAATACAATCCACTTATGCGCCTCGTGATGATCGTCCATATACTTACAGAGAAATGCATTAAGGCTTTCTTCCAGCTGACTGACATCATTCTCATCGATCTCCGAACCATCGTCAGGCACATGATCATCCAAGATCCTTAAGCATACATCTTGATTGAAATCGCTGATATACAGTCCCAAATCAGAAGTCCTGAGCATCTCTGCTTCTTGCGAGTTGATCCTCGATGCAAGTATTTCTCTAAACTCACTTTTCTTCATTAGTCACTTCCGCCTTGTCAATATGATTCTTTATAGATCAGATAACTTGCATGATTGTAATCTCTCTCTTTTACATAAACATAATATAAGCTTGCATAATTACGGTTTATACCAAGTTGACTGCTATGCCCCCAATTCTGGTCAGTGGAGTCATTCACTTTGATGTCATATTCTATTCTGTTCTGAGCAAGTATATCCCTTACCCGAGCAAATTCCTCCATGTTTTTAGTTACCAGGAGCTCTTTCCTGTTGAAAACCGTTATCATAGATGGCCTCCTTAAAATACCTATTCTATCCTTTTCTCAAACCTGAACATTCCATCCATTTCATCATCGCCCATCTGCTCGTCTTCAGGCTCGCCTGGATCAGGATGATGACTGTTATAGAATTCTAC
>CAYMBU010000167.1:0-2982 GCA_964388765.1 uncultured Eubacterium sp. | reverse complement strand
TCTCCGAATGAGCACAGCCGGTCTGTTCCTCTTGCCCTTGCGTATGCGCATGCGAGCGGAGAATCATCCAGCCCTTCGATATCATCTACAAAGCAGGCCTTTTTCAATTTTTCAGACAGCTTATTTCCGACTGCTGCCGAAGTCGGGCTGACATGCATAAAGGATGCTGCCGCAGGCATCTGACGCGCCTCCTTTAAGTCCTTTACCAGCTGGGAGGAGTTGAGCGCATCCAGAAAATTGATATATCCGGGACGTCCGTTTAGTATCTCGATAGGAAGATCTGATCCGTCTTCCATGAAGATCTTAGCGGGTTTCTGGTTAGGGTTGCAGCCATACTTCAGTTCGAATTCTTTCATTGATTACCTCCTTTACGGAAACAGCTTATCAGTATTTATTTACGAGTCTGCTCTCATATGTGCCTGTCTTAAGGTCGATATAGCGTACATAGAGAGAGATCTTGTTTCCTTCGTCCAGATTGTTCCAGAGCGCGCCTGCAAGAACGTCTATATCGTCCGGGACGATAAGCCTGTCAGGTTCACCGATGTACGTCGGTATTGGTGATCCGTCTGTTTCATATGTGTGGATGAAGTGGCCGAGGCCGGGCATCATATCATACTCGAAGAAATATCTTGCGCAGCATGTTCCTTCAGCGTCTTCTGACTTAAGAATGCTCATGCTGTATTTTCTGTTCGTAAAATCGAACACAGAGCTTATTCTTGGTGTAAAGTTAGGCCCGTCCGGCTCGAACTGTCTTGTTCTCAGGGCGTCAATTGATGACTTTCCCTCTGCCATGAAATCTCTTATTGTATCAGTCTGATCGCCGTTCGTTACGATCATTCCGCCATCGGTCATACGCAGCGGATAATATATTATCAGAGACGGATCTTCTACTTTTGACTCGTCATAAGGCTTTATCATAATGTCGTCGCCGTCTTCAACAAAGATCCTGTTCCTGCTGTTTGAAGATCTTCCCATAATAAAGTAGGCGGAAACAGCTTTGTTTCCGTCTTTTGTCAGACCGCATATTATGCCGCGGCCAACATAAGGGTTGCCTTTGATAAGATCACCTGCAGTTTGTATCTGATAAGTTTCAAGCATATTCTGCTTCATTTTCTCTCTCCTTTATTCCTTTGAAGCCATGATTTCAGCCGATACTTTTTCCGCGGCTTTCGGAAGAAGTATCCATTCGCAGTTTTCCATAACTCTTTTCTGTAAAGTTTCCGGTGTATCATCATCAAGTATGTCTATCGCCTTCTGATATATGATCTTTCCGCCGTCAGGTATCTCATTCACGAAGTGAACAGTAGCTCCCGTGACTTTGACGCCGTATTCAAGGGCCTTTTCATGTACATGCAGCCCATAGAAACCTTTACCGCAGAATGACGGTATCAGAGCAGGATGCACGTTAATGATCCTGTTCGGATAATGCCGTATTACTTCTTTGCTGAGAATGGTCATGAAGCCTGCCAGTATAACGAGCTCTATGCCGTGTGACTGGAGCTGATCCAGAAGATCATCCTCGCCTTCGAGAACATGTGTCTCGATCCCGTTGTTTTCTGCTCTTGTAAGTGCGTAAGCATCAGGGTTGCTTGAGCATACAAGTACTATCTCACCGCTTTTTATTATGCCGTTCTTCTCTGCGTCTATCAGTGCCTGGAGGTTGGTACCTCCGCCTGATACCAGTACCGCTATCTTTGTCTTTTCTGCTGTCATTCTGCCACCACCATTATCATATTATCTCTACTTTTGGCTCGCCCTCTTCTATAGTGCAGGCTTCACCGAGTATGTACGCGTCAAGATCCATGGCCTGGAGCAGATTGAGGGCTCTGTCTGTCTGGCTCCTTGAGACTATGCATGTCATTCCGACGCCCATGTTGAACGTATTGAACATATCTCTTTCAGGTATATCGCCTGCTTCCTGGATGAGTGAGAAAACAGGATGTACTATTACACTGTTTCTCATCATTTTTACGCCTATTCCGTCAGGGAGGCTTCTTGGGATATTCTCATAGAAACCTCCGCCTGTGATGTTTGCGATCGATTTGACGCTTACTCTCTGTATAAGTTTGAGCACAGGCTGGACATATATTCTTGTCGGAGTAAGGAGCGTTTCGCCCAGTGTTGCACCGCCGAGAATATCAGGCCGCGATGAGAGATCGGCATTCTCTATGTCGAGCACCTTTCTTACAAGAGAAAAGCCGTTGGAGTGCAGTCCTGAAGAAGGAAGCGCAATAACGATATCGCCAGGCTCGACTTTGTTCTTATCGAGTATGCTTCTTCTGGATACGACACCTACCGAAAATCCTGCGAGATCATATTCGTCTTCAGGATAAAATCCCGGCATCTCAGCTGTCTCTCCGCCGATCAGCGCCGAATATGACTGCAGACAACCTTCTGAAACACCCTTTACTATGTCTGCGATCTTCTCCGGATCGTTCTTCCCGCATGCGATGTAATCAAGAAAGAACAAAGGCCTTGCTCCGGTGCAGATGATATCGTTCACGCACATGGCGACACAGTCGATACCGACTGTATCGTGCTTATTCATCATGAACGCTATCTTCAGCTTGGTTCCTACGCCGTCTGTTCCGCTTACCAGTACCGGATCGTCGATACCCTCTTTATCAAGTCCATAAAGTCCGCCAAAACCGCCTATATCTTCTGTGTCGCCGAAGACAAGCGTCTTTCTGACGTGCTTTTTCATAAGCTCTACTGCTTCGTATCCCTTCGTTATATCAACTCCGGCTTCTTTATAACTTTCACTGTAGCTTTTTTCCATTTACGGTCTTCTCCTGCCTGTTATTTATTATACTGGTTCTCTATGTCTTTATTTTTCTCAAGTACCGCCTGAGCGCCTGATTTTCGCATCTCATCGAGTTTCACGGCCATGTCGTTATCTGTTACGGAAATGATCTCGCAAGCAAGCAAAGCGGCGTTTTGTGCCCCGTTTACTGCACCAGTCGCTACAGGTAGGCCACCCGG
>CAYMBU010000166.1:0-2982 GCA_964388765.1 uncultured Eubacterium sp. | reverse complement strand
CTCTGAGGTATCTTTTTTTCAATCTACATTTAAATCATACAGGAAGCTCCTTTAATCTGTTTATTTTGTTTTGCAATTCTGAGAACGATCTGGCTTTAACGTCGTGTCTGATGCCGTCTTCGCCTGTAAACACTGTACGGCATTTGTACTTGTAATCTCTGACATTCTTTTTTGTTTCCATCTACGTGCCCCTTTCTACACATAAAGAATTATTGATGTCATATACAACATATAGATTATAGAAATATGTTTTATGTGTTATATAAAGCACATGTATATTATAACTATTATGCTTGATTTATATAACAGAGAGTAGTATAATGCAAGTGATGGAAAAAGTCCATACCGTTATTGATTTTATATAGAAGGTGATTTTGACAGGGTCATATATCACCACGAGAGAGTTGGATATGAACAGGAAGACAGTAGGATTCCGTATTCCGGAAACGAAAAAACAGGAGATTTCCTCATATTTGATGGAACATCAGATCAGAATCAGAAATCTTGTGGATATTGGTGTTACCATAATGTTTTCGCTCCCTCAGGATGTCAGATATGACATTATAAGCATAGTGGACGATAAGAAGAGCGTTCTGGATGAAGAGCTTAAGAGTCTGCAGGAGTTTGCGGCGGTAAGAGCCGGAGAACAGATCAAGGCACTTGGCATGTTTAAAGACGTGTTGAAGGGCGATAGCTTTGATGTAAAAATCATCAGAGGTGACAAGACCTCAGTCCAGCTGGAACAGGAACAATATCAGATGCTCTCATCCATCGCAAAAGATAATGAAAGCAGCGTCGGAAGTGTGATCAGCACTGTGCTTGAGCTGCTGTTCGATGTGAGGAGTATAGTCGGGCTCCCCCTGGCTAAGTTTTTCGATCTTCAAATCCGGTTACTTCGTATTGAGCTTATAGATCCAAGGTCATTCGGCCATGATCAGAACATGGAGCGGCTATCCCTTCTGGAGCAGCTAAAGGATGTCTTCAGACCGGACGATTATGAAAACCTGATTTCGAGAACGATTGCCTGTAAGGATGGCGTGATAACTTTTCCAAGAGAATGGCTTGTCGTAAATGAGGAAGACGCGTTAAAGTGCAGATATGCCGGTGTGATCGAGGGCAGCGTCAGGAATGATATGATACCGCACTTTCTGTTTTTTACGGAGTACAGTGACGCGAGCATGTATACGGAAGAAATGAAGGAAAAGATCCTGAAAGCTTGTGTTAAGATGTGTCCTGATTTCCGGAAAGTAGTTGACAGGGAGATTAAGAGGGAAGATGGAATCATCAGATATGATGGCTTAAGCGATTATCTTTTCGACAGAAGTTACTATATGAAACCGGAATATGATTTCTTTCCGATAAGATCTGATGATGATCCGGGATTCAGCGGACCTGAAAATCAGCCGTATGGCTGCTATATACATAGAAACGTTGACTGACAGACGGATCAGAAACAAATAAACAATAGTTACTTTATCGCTGCAAGATTGGCGTCCTGGAAGCGATGAAAGCAAATAAAAAGTGCCTCCGCTTAGATTGGCGTCCTGGAGGAGGCACGTGCAAGTCCCACTACGTGATACGGGATCTTTGCGTTCTCATTATAGCAGAGAACCCGGGGAAAAGAAAGAGAGGATGATTTAAATGACGAAAAGGGAATTAGCAGATTCAATGAGGGCATTCAATGGCCATGCGGAGTTCATTACAAGAATAGATCTTGCGAGGTTCATGGGCATCAAGAACCCGAGACATGTCGATAAATATCTCGTAGGCCTGGACCGTGTGAACGGCAAGTACTATATGATATCAGACGTTTCTTCGAGAATGATGAATATCATGGATATCAGGTAACACATTGTTATGACGAAGAAGAAAAGTGTACCGCCTTGGGCACGGAAGGATGAAAACGATAAGGGTTTTGTTGCGTTCTATTTTGGTATGCTCCGCTCGTCCGCCTGGGTCAGCCTGTCGGTAAATGCCCGCGCGATATACTTCGCCATGAGGATGAAGTATGGACCGTCTAACGGCTTTTCCGACACGATTCGGATTTCATATTCGGAGATTACGAGAGTCGCTCATGTCAGGCGCGGAAGCATTCGGAAGCATTTAGAGGAGCTTGAGAGTGCAGGGTTCATCAGAATAGAAGAGCAGGGCATGAAAACAGTGAACGAATACAGGTTCATCAGCGACTGGAAGAAGAAAGAGTAATAGTAGCGGAAGCTGATATTATAGGGGACGCCCGCAATGTATATGTTAACGCCGGGGACGCCCGGCACCTAAGCCTTAAGTATGAAAGGAGCGTGGGGATGAAAAAGGTTATAAATGGAAAGCTGTACGACACAGAGACAGCGAAAATGCTTGGAAGTTACAGCCAGGGAAACGAGAGAAACTTCGAGCACATTAAGGAGACTCTTTACAGAAAAAAAGGAGGAGACTATTTCATTTACGGAGAAGGCGGAGCCTGTACGGATTATGCCGTTGAGGTTGATGACAGCTACTGGCAGGCAGGCGAGGATATCCGCACTCTGTCCGAGGAGTCCGCCAGAAGGTGGGCTGAAGAGAACATGACAGTTGAAGAATATATCAAAGCCTTCGGCGCTGTTCAGGAATAATGTGTTTTGCTGTTTAAAGATAGAAAGGAAGGCGGAAAAGTATGGAGATCAAAATCAAAAACGGTACAGTAGTAATCCCAGACGGATTTGAAGTTCTGGGTACAAAGGAAGACTTTGAAGAAAGCGAAGGAGCATCCATTCTTGAGTACAGGAACGGAGCGAGATACAGCATTCCTGATGCGGTCATACCGACCGCAGAGTATAGAGAATCATCTGACGAAGAAGAGAAGAGAGCGCTCTACGAGATGATAAAAAGATTCCCACAGATTGGAATCCTCATGGAAGTATCTTTATCTCCGACGGAAATGCTTAAGACGATAAAGGAGCTTCCTGTATGATTTAAATGTAGATTGAAAAAAAGATACCTCAGAGT
>CAYMBU010000165.1:0-2987 GCA_964388765.1 uncultured Eubacterium sp. | reverse complement strand
GTGAGCCCTGAAACAGTATAGCAGGCCGCAGCCGCGACTTTTCTCATTCTGTTAGGTCTTACAGGCCTTGCATATGCCTCAGGCATCTTCTGAGGCTCTGTCTTACCTGAAGTGCTGACCCTTGTTCCTGTGCTGCCGCTTGAGCTCACCTGTGAACCGTTGCTGGTATATATGTACTCATATTTATGCGAAGCACCGTCCTGTCTCTTGCCTCCTACAGTGTTCTGGAGATCAGGAAAAGAGACATCGCGGGACGTATCCCTCTTGGGGATCAGATTCTCCAGCTTTGCCCTTGCTTCTTTATTCCTGCTGTAACTGATCAGTATCTCCGCAATCAGCATTACGAATCCTGCCGGGATACCAAGCATCAGTGTTAAAAAAATCAGTGTAATCATCCTGTTCTCCTGCAATAACCATACTTGCCTATATTATACTATATCACTTTTCTGTGTTAAAAAAAAGCACAGGCAGAGTGATGATATCGCTTACCGGCCTGTACTTTGATACTATTTATAGTTTATAAGAGCAAGTCCTGCAAGGCATACACCGATTCCGGCAATCTTGTTCCAGGTGACAGGCTCTTTGAACACAATATATCCCACAGCAATCAGAACTATTGCGAGTATGGTACTCTGAGTCACAGATAATGTGTTCACCGGCCAACCTGCCTTATAGGCACTTATCATACCTGCCTCCAGCCCTATTATGGCAATGCCCAGTATGAACGGCGCCCAGTTCAGCCTGCTGTATTCAGCTATTATGTTCGCATCTTTGTTAAGCGCATAATAAAGGATAAAGCTTGCCGCTGCTCCGATAAGATATGTCACCGTGACAGACGCAAGCGGATCCATCTTCTCAGGCACCTCTTTTGCTGCGATCTGATATATCGTATTTGAAAGCACTACGAGCGCTACCGGCCATATGTACGAGATCATACATTACTCTCCTTAAACTTTTTCATCCATTCCGACATTCTGATATCAGGTATATTGAATTCTGCTCCTACTATCATCTTGAGAAGCCAGAGAAAGAATATCATAACTCCAACAGGTATCACGCACGACGTTACGATCAGCACGGCAGCCGCCTGAACGAAGTCTGAAAGAATATCCTTGAATCTTTCTATCTGCTCAGTCACTCCGCCTTTAATAGAGTTGAATATCTTTTCAAGAGCGCCGTCGTCGCTCTCACCGCCGGCCGCATCCTGTACGTCCTTCGACTTGTCTTCAGCGTTTCTGATAGTCTGCTCTATGGAAGCCTGATCGCTCTCATCTATCATCTGTGACAGCTTGACACCTGCCGGCACAGTAATGAACAGCACCAGCGCGAAGCAGATGACTTTGATGAAAATATCCCTGAATGCATACCTGCCCGACAGACGGCACGCCGCGAGACCGATAAGAGCGATCGGTACCAGCAGTCTGAAAGCCAGCATGCCGGTTATGGTGATGAGCCATTTCTCCAGAAAAATAGCCGACAATATGATCATGAAGTATCCGCTCATATCCACCAGCTTGTCAGCTATCGGAGTACCCGCGTCGCCCGGAAGCAGCGAGATAGCTGCAGACGCAGCAGCTGCGCCTCCTGTAAGCGCCATTACGGTCTCACTCTTTTCATCAAGGTCTCTGATCGTGCTCCCGAAATTGGAAGGATCGGTCGCTATGTTTCCGATAACAAAGAAAGATACAAGCGCAAGTATAACCAGTATCGCAGCGACCGCGGCATCTTTCCTGTGATTCATGATATAGTCCATCCCCACACCCCTTTCTTCCTGACTGTTATGGCATTCTGATAATCCTGATATACCCTTTCCGGAAGATATCAAAACATTGAAAAAGACGGTCCCGTCATGCAGCTTAGCGATGCCGGCAGGAACCGTCCTGTTTGTCATTAAAGCCTAGTCAAGATGTGTACGTTCCAGATTGATCCTGTCCTGGCTGTCAATCTCGGCCACTTTGACCTCGACCTTATCTCCGATGTTCATTACGTCTTCGACCTTGTCGATACGGCGCTTTGCCATCTTGGAGATGTGAAGCAGTCCCTCTTTTCCAGGGAGTACTTCGATGAATGCTCCGAAGTTCATGATGCGCTTTACTTCGCCCATGTAAGTCTTTCCGACTTCCACTTCCGCAGTGAGAAGCTCAATCTGCTGCTTCGCTGCTTCTGCGCTTGCCATATCTACCGCATAGATAGTTACAAGTCCGAGATCCTCTTCAGAGATATCGATATCTACGCCGGTATCCTCGATGATCTTATTGATCGTCTTTCCTCCAGGACCGATGACGATACGTACCTTATCAGGATCTATTCTCATGGCTACGCAGCGTGGAGCCCACTTGCTGAGCTCAGCTCTCGGCTCAGGGATCTCTTCAAGCATGATGTCCATGATGTGCATCCTGCCTTCGTGTGCCTGCTTGAGAGCCTGCTGAAGGATCTCTCTTGAAAGGCCGTGGACTTTGATATCCATCTGCATGGCGGTTACGCCCTCAGTCGTTCCTGTGACTTTGAAGTCCATGTCGCCGAGGAAGTCCTCCATGCCCAGAATGTCTGAGAGGATAGCCATCTTGCTTGATCCATCCTCTTCAACTCTCTCGATAAGTCCCATTGCGATGCCGGATACAGGACGCTTGATTGGAACGCCGGCGTCCATAAGGGCAAGGCATGAACCGCATGTTGAAGCCATGGATGATGATCCGTTTGATGAAAGAACGTCTGAGACGACTCTGATCGCATACGGGAATTCTTCCTCGCTTGGGATCACCGGAAGGAGCGCTCTCTCTGCGAGAGCTCCGTGTCCGATCTCTCTTCTTCCAGGCGATCTCGGAGCCTTGGCTTCTCCTGTGCAGTAGCCAGGGAAGTTATAGTGATGGATGTATCTTTTCTCTGTCTGCTCGGTGAGTCCGTCGATCCTCTGCTTCTCTGAAAGCGGAGCAAGAGCTACAGACGACATTACCTGTGTCTGTCCTCTCTTGAAGAGACCTGAGCCG
>CAYMBU010000164.1:1690-3006 GCA_964388765.1 uncultured Eubacterium sp. | reverse complement strand
ATCTGACTTCGGCCCATCATCAGAGTCGGCAGACTTCACAGCTTTCCTGCCGTCAAGAAGTGTCTGATAGTATACCAGTTCGCCCGAATAGCCGTTTTCATCCGCGGTGAGGATCGCACATGAGCCTTTCGTCCCGTCGAGCGGCTTGGCCGGACTCCCGGGGTTGATGACGAGATATCCGTTCTCTTCACCATAAACAGGTATGTGTGTATGACCGTAGCAGATGCAGTTGCAGCCCTGATCCTCAGCCAACGAGTACAGGCCGTCGTGAGTGGTGTTCACATCTTCTACATGGCCGTGAGTAACTACGATGCTCCCCGCAGGAGTGTCGAGTATATCAAAGTCAGCCTCCCAGACGTCGTCGCAGTTCCCATAGACGCATACAGCCGGGAGCCCCAGTCTCCTGCTGAGTTCCGAAGCATCTTTTCTGTAGTCGCCGCAGTGGATCAGATAGTCGAAACGATCCACATGCGGGATCCCATCAGTGGTCTTTTCTGCCGTTATCGCATCATACATCTCAGTAACTTTCGACAGATCGTTATGTGTATCGCCGGTCACAAAAATCTTCATTTCCACGCCTCCTGCAGCGGCTTCATACCGCGGGTCATACAGATTTCCCTGAAACGGGTATTACCATTAATTCAAAGTATATCACTTGGCTTCATACTGTGTAAATAAATGTTACAGTTTCAATGTTTAATATTAGTTCGGACAGCATGTTTTGTGGTAATATAAATATAGGATATTATACACTGAATATATAAAGGGTATAAATAATGAACGGTAAATTCAAAGACAAAGTAAACGGAAGATATGTTTCGCTTGGAATAACTATATTTCTTTCCGGCGCGGCGCTGATAATTCTCTTCATGTCGATGAACAGATATCAGTCGCTGGTAGGCATGCTCACGAAGGGTATGACGATCATATCTCCATTCCTGTACGGCATAGTGCTGGCATATCTGCTGATACCGATATACGACTTTTTCGTAAGAAAACTGTATGGAGTACTTTACGGCAGGGTGAACATAAGGATCGGGAAAAGCACAGATCCTGCGCTCACTCTGTCCAAAGCTGTTTCTACGGTGATCACGCTGACGCTGTTTTTCGCATTCGTGATAGGGTTCGGATTCCTGGTCATCCCGCAGATAGCAGAAAGCCTTTCGTCTCTCGTCGTGATACTTCCTGCCAGGATCTCTGAGATAATCAAGTTCATACAGGATACCGAAAAGGGAGGAAGCAGTCCTGTGTTCAGTTCTGCGATAGAATGGCTGCAGAATTCCACGGATAACATAATAAACTGGATCAACAACACC
>CAYMBU010000164.1:0-1680 GCA_964388765.1 uncultured Eubacterium sp. | reverse complement strand
CTCGTATTGGAAACTACATGTCGCAGATATATGAAGGCGTCTGGGGCACCGTCAAGACTGTGATGAACATCCTGATAGGCGTTATCACCAGTGTGTACCTCATGAATGAGAGGGAACACTTCAAGGCAGGCATCAAGAAGTCAGTTAAGGCCCTCTTCAGTGAGAACAAAGCTGACAATGTGATAGGGTTCATCAGATTCTCCAACAAGACGTTTGGCGGGTTCATAAGCGGGAAGATCATAGACTCGGTCATAATCGGATTCATATGTTTCGCACTGATGACCGTGCTCAAGCTGCCTTACGCCGTGCTCGTTTCCGTAATAATCGGCATAACCAATGTCATTCCGTTCTTCGGGCCGTTCATCGGAGCAGTACCGGGAGCACTTATCATAGCTGCGGCCGACCCTGTGAAGATGCTCATATTCCTTGTAATGATACTCGCGCTCCAGCAGTTTGACGGCTATGTGCTCGGTCCTAAGATCCTCGGAGACTCGACGGGACTCTCCAGCTTCTGGGTAATGTTCGCGATCATCATCGGAGGCGGAATGTTCGGCTTCATCGGAATGGTATTCGCAGTGCCAGCGTTCGCGGTGATCTATTACTATTTCAAGAAGGACGTAGAAAACAATCTCAGGATCAAAGGCCTTCCGGCGGACACTGCTGCGTATGAGAACACGGAGCTGTATAAGCCGAAAAAACCAACGGAAGAAAAGACCGGGAAGAAAAAACAGTAAGATATATCAATAAGGGAAATACATATGAAAAGGATAGAAAACGCCGACATGAGTGAATATACGTCTTTCCGCGCGGGCGGAAAGGCTGATCTTCTTCTGGTACCTGACACAGAAGAAGAGCTCAGAGAAGCGCTGGCAGAAGCAAAAGAAAGCGGGGATTTCATCATCCTGGGGAACGGATCTGATACACTCTTCAGGGACGGCGGCTTCAGAGGAACAGTGATAAAGCCTGGAGAAGGATTCGGCGGCATCTCTGTCGATGGATGCAGGATAGAAGCCGGGTCTGCGGCTCTCCTGTCACAGGTTGCGAAGGCGGCTCAGGATGCTTCTCTTGCAGGGCTTGAGCCTCTGAGCGGTATACCAGGAAGCGTCGGCGGCGCTGTATTCATGAACGCGGGCGCCTACGGCGGCGAAATGAAGGACGTTCTTGAGTCAGTGGCTTCAGTTTCGAGAGAGACGGGAGAGATCAGCAGGATACAGGCAGAAGATCTTGATCTTTCATACAGACACAGCATTTTCACAGATACAGGAGACATCATACTTTCGGCTGTGTTCAGATTGGAACCAGGCAGCAGAGAAGAGATCGATGAAAGGATGAGAGACTTTACGGAGAAGAGGAATTCCAAACAGCCTCTTCAGTATCCGAGTGCAGGCAGCTTTTTCAAAAGGCCTGAAGGATACTTTGCCGGGAAGCTGATACAGGATGCCGGCCTTAAGGGGCTGACTGTCGGCGGAGCCCAGGTGTCTGAAAAGCATTCCGGATTCATCATCAACGCAGGAGGAGCAACTGCGTCGGACATAATAAGCCTTATGCATCTCGTGCAGAATACGGTCTTTGATAAGTCCGGCGTGATGCTGGAGCCTGAAGTAAGGATAGTAGGAGAAGAAGAGTAATGTACGAAATAGACGAAATCTCCTTCCTGGATATTTCGAAACAGCGGATGAT
>CAYMBU010000163.1:0-3037 GCA_964388765.1 uncultured Eubacterium sp. | reverse complement strand
GATCGGAAGAAGCATGAAGAAGAGCGTTTATACATGGAGGCGTGTCCTTGCGCTGGCTCTTATCCTGGTGATGGCTGTTACATACATGCCGTTCCTGGCAGAGCCGTCAGCGTATGCCGAGGCAGAGGAAGAGGTCAGTGAGAAAGTCGTCGAGCTGCCTGATGCTGAGCAGAAAGCGAACAAAGCAAAGGCAGTGGCAGAGGTCGAGGATGAGCTGGGCATTGCTGAAGAGCCGGAAGCAGAGGAAGAAGCGAAAGAAGCTGAAGCAGAGGATCTGCAGGAAGATGAGCTGCCTGGTATCAAAGTATCAACGGGATTTGAAAAAAAAGTAAAGGGGTTGTCTTTACAGGCGCCTATCGTTAATGAGACATTCATTACCGTAAGCAATCCAAACAAATCAGGCGTGGTCACTATCACAGGAGATCTGTCAGAGTATGCGGCTTATGGAATTTCTTTCAATTCTATCTATATGGATGACCAGAAAGTAGAATTTGACAATGATATTAATGGATGGGTACAGTTTACAGCTACGATACAGATGAAAAGCTACGATGTTGGATACCATACCATTTATTTTTACTATAACGATAAGGATGGCAATGTTCTTAAGGATGATGATGGGAATGTTGTTGCAGGTGTTGCTACATACGTACCTACATACATTTACAAAAAGGCTTCTAACAGCATCAACTGGTATCAGACAGGAAAGAAGTATATCGCAGCATATTATGGGAAGAGCACATATTATGACAGCGGATACAATACAGAATATCTGGATGCTTATATGGACTATAAGAAGAAAGGCGGAAAGTGGAGTAAAAAAGTATATGGACCGCTTGGAACAAGTTCGTACAATCTGAAGAAAAAGTCCGGGCTCAGGCCAAATACCACATACTATGTACGTATGATGTATGGTAAGAAATTCACATATAATGGTAAATCATATGTGTTCTCTGGCAGAAATACCGGTAAGGCTTCTTCAGCAAAGAAGATAATGACCGCATACAAGAAGCCAAAGGTAAAGAAGATCACGATCAAAGGGAAAAACAGAGTACGTAAATACAAAGTTCTCTATGCCTGGAGAATCCGCTACATCAAGAGCACCGGACGCATAATCAGCCGTACACCGTTGTATCATACATACAGGTATTACTATGCTACTTATAAAGTAAACGTGTACTTCAAGAAAAAGCAGAACATAGCAGGAGTACAGGTATGGACTCGTGATGGAACAACACAGAAAAACGGCAACAGGAAGAAATATACAGTTAAGTATTCAGTGTCTGGGAAGAGAAAGGGGAAGAAGCTCACAGTCAAAGTGAAGAGTTTCCGCAGTAAGAAATACCTCGGATTCTCAGGATGGACCAAGAAAAAGGTAAAGGTCAGATAATCTGACAGTGAAGAACAGAAAGCCGACAGCCAGCGTGCTGCCGGCTTTTTTATGAGTGCGTTTTGCTGACAGCTTCAGGTGACCGCATTCTGCTGACCACTTCTGTTGACCACTTCAGGTGACCACTCTAGGTGACTGCTCCGGGGGCTGTTTTTATTTGGGCCAAAGCATTGGAACGTTATCACCATACATTCCCGAATATCGTGCCAATTTTCCGGCGTTTTGACCGAAATGGGCCAAGGCATTGGAACGTTGTCACCATACAATTCAGGACATCGTTCCAATTTTCCGACGTTTTGACCGAAATGGGCCAAAGCATTGGAACGTTGTCACCATACATTTCCAGACATCGTTCCAATTTTCCGGCGTTTTACCCGAAATGGGCTAAGGCACAGGAATTATATCCGCCGTATTTTCCCTTGGCAATAAACTGAGATATATGATAGAATTCAATAGTTATGAGTAAAGAGCGAAGCATAGATTTTACAGAAGGAAAGATACTCGGGCCGCTCATCAGATTCGTTCTGCCGGTCCTTTTCGCAATGTTTCTGCAGTCGCTTTACGGCGCTGTGGATCTTTTTGTCGTAGGCAAGTTCGCCGGGCCGGAAGATGTATCGGCGGTATCGACAGGATCGCAGATCATGATGACGCTCACTAACATTGTTGTGAGCTTTGCTATGGGCGTAACGATATTCATAGGCGAGAAGACAGGTGAGAAAGACATGAAAGCCGGCGGAATGATAATCGGGACAGGGATCCTTCTGTTCCTTTCCATCGGAGCCGCTTTCACGGTGCTCGTTCCGTTCTTTGCACCTCAGCTGGCAGGTATAATGAATGCTCCTGAAGAGGCTTTTGATCTGACTGTGGATTACATAAGGATCTGTGGAGCAGGGATGATCGCGATAATCGCATACAATCTCATCGGGAGCATATTCAGAGGGTTCGGTGATTCGCATACGCCACTGATGACTGTGATGATCGCATGCTTCTTCAATATAGTCGGAGATCTGACGCTGGTCGCCGTGCTCCATATGGGAGCGGCAGGCGCGGCGATAGCAACAGTAGCTGCTCAGCTTTTAAGTGTCATCATATCGTTCCTGCTTATACGCAGGAGGAAGTTCCCGTTTGAGTTCAGCAGGGCCTGCATAAGGTGGAACGGCAGCATAGTGAGAAAGATAGTCATGCTCGGACTGCCGATAGGACTTCAGGATTTCCTGGTCGGAGCATCATTTCTAGTCGTGCTTGCGATCGTGAACAGTCTGGGACTCATTGCTTCCGCGGGAGTCGGAGTAGCTGAGAAGGTCTGTGGATTCATAATGCTGGTGCCGGCTGCTTTCATGCAGGCGATGTCTGCGTTCGTTGCGCAGAACCGCGGGGCCGGAAAGCTCGACAGGGCGTTCAGAGGACTGCGCTACGCGATCATCGTATCGACCACGTTCGGTGTCCTGATGTTCTACGTCAATTTCTTCCATGGCGACATGATGTCATCCATCTTCGCAAAAGATCAGGAAGTCATCATTGCTGCCGCGGATTATCTTAAAGCATATGCTGTAGACTGCCTGTTCACATGCTTCCTGTTCTGCTTCATCGGCTTCTATAACGTGATGGAATATACAAGGATCGTAATGGTGCAGGGGATCATCGGAG
>CAYMBU010000162.1:0-3049 GCA_964388765.1 uncultured Eubacterium sp. | reverse complement strand
AATCTGTAAGGGATAGCATACAGATAAGCTTCCGGCTTCATTGTCTGATGGAAAGCTGTATCGAATGCAGCTACTTCCGGAGCATCTGGCATAAGCTCACGGCATGCCTTGATTCCGGCCAGGTTTGGCGGATTGTGGAGCGGTGCGAGGGAAATGCAGGCTTCAAGGTCTTTTACGACTTTATCGTCGATGAGAACTGATGATTTGTAAGTTTCTCCTCCATGTACTACTCTGTGGCCGATAGCGTCGATCTCATCCAGGCTCTTTACTGCGCCGTATTCTGGATCAACAAGTGCTTCCATTACGAGCTTGATTGCATCCTCGTGATCTTTCATAGGAGTCTCGATGACTTTCTTTTCCTTGCCGATGGTCGTATGAGAAATGACTGAGCCCTCGATGCCGATTCTCTCAACCAGGCCTTTTGCGATCAGCTCTTCGTTGTCCATCTGGATAAGCTGGTACTTAATGGATGAACTTCCGCAGTTGATTACCAATACTAACATTTGCTTCTCTCCTTTTCTTAATTAAGCCTTTATGTAAGGCGGCTTGACATAATCACTGTGATCATACAGATCATAATGCTTAATTATATTATATACATCTCCTGCCATTATATCAAAGGAAATCATTTTTTTCTGTGAATCATTCAGCATATCTGACTCTTTAGTGAGGTTGCTGATGACAGGAAGCGTGCAAAGGCCGTTTTTCCTTGCCTTCTTCAGAGCTTCGGCACCTCGTCCGGACATTGCAAGTATCCTGATGTATCCAGGTTCGGTAAGATCAGATTTATGGATACCAAGCAGAATATCAGTAAGAAGTCTCTGTATCCTCGTTCTTGTGTAGACTTTTGATTTGACTCTGTCAATAAGCTCTTCAATGCTTCGTACATATCTGATCTCTTTTTTGAGCTTGTATCCGAGGCCGCCTCCGGCTGACGCAAATCTATCTAGCTCATCAGCGTCTTCCTGTATTATTCTGTATGAGACCAGATCAAAAAGTCTTCTCTGTTCACAGGCGAAAAGCTCCGGATCTTTATCTTCGATCTCTTTTCTTATCACTGATGCAGTCTCATTGTGGCCGGTACCATGTCTTTTTACGGCCACTGCTCTCATTCCGTGGAGGTCCTGACGAAGATATTCTATCGCAAGTATATCGTTGGGATCTTCGGGAACAATTATGCCGGCAGAACCGGCTGCCGCTTCTCTTGCCTTAGGATATGACATTCCACCTTTTGCGAGATCTGCAGCGGCTTTATTTATTTCTTCATCGTGCTCTTCAAGATATCCTGCACATTCATTCAGCTTTTCAATGTCGCCGGATTCACTTCCGAAAGCAAGACAGTCACAGATGCCTAGTCCCGCGAGCACGCCAACTCCGCCTTTTGCGAAAAATGATGCAGACGAGCACGCAAATACTTGAGGTATCTCAGCGACAATATCGACGCCATGCTCGACAGCTGCTTTTGCTCTTTCCCATTTATCAAAAATGGCCGGCTCGCCGCGCTGCGTAAAATCACCGCTCATAGCGGCTGCGCAGATACTGCATCCGGTCATTTCTCTTGCTTTATCGATAAAATATGCGTGTCCCTCATGGAAGGGATTGAATTCCGCAACTACACCGAAACAATCCACTTTATTTATCTCCGCCCTCTTCTTCAGGCTTCACTTTGTTTTCATCTCTGGACTCATACAGCCAGTCCTCTCCGTTTTTGGTGCGGACCGCCATATCTTTCAGCTCATCACGGTTCTTCTGGAGCTCCTGATTGATCTCCTCAAAACTCTTTTCCAGATATTCATACATCTGAGATGCATATTTCACATTCAGATTATCAACTTTGTCCTGCATGTCATAGAGTACTCTGTCGAGATAATCATATGTTTTCATCTTAAGGACCTTTGAGTAATCATCAGCCGCATCGTTTATTGCGTCAGCTCTCTTTTTGGCCTTTAGAGTTATATCGTTATTATCAACAAGGAACCCTGCCTGTTTCTTGGCTTCATTGATGATCTTCTCATATTCATCTTTTGCGTCAGCGAGAATACGTTCTTTCTCATCCTTAAGCCATTTGGCCTGCTTCACATCCTCCGGAAGCGCCTTTCTTATGTCATCTACTATCTCAAGAACTTCGCTAGATTCGACCATTATTTTTCCTGTCAGCGGAACATTAGGTGCAGTGTCGACGATTTCTTCAAGCTCATCAAGAAGATCGAGTACTGTCATTGCTTTTCCCTCCGTATATTTCTATTTATATTTTTCTGTGATCTTTTCAAGAACGATATCAGGTACCAGTCCTTCTACATGTCCCTTCAGGAACGCCACTTCCTTGATCATGCTGGAGCTGATGAATGAATATTCAGGGCTGGTCATGAGAAAGACCGATTCCACACCCTCGTTGAACAGCTTGGCATTCATCTGAGCCATCTGTATCTCATATTCAAAGTCAGAAGTCGCTCTCAGTCCCCTTATTACTGCATCAAAGCCGTTCCGGTTCACATAGTCCGCAAGCAGACCACTGAATGTGTCAACTTTAACGTTGTCCAGATCAGCAGTGACTTCAGCGATCATTTCTACTCTTTCCTGTTCGGTAAATAGACATTTTTTGCTCGGGTTCGTGATGACGCCTACTGTGAGCTCTTTGAACATCCTGGAAGCTCTTTTGATTATATCCAGATGGCCGTTGGTCATCGGATCGAACGAACCTGTATACAGCGCTTTTCCAGTCAAAATTATACCTCCGGTAATTTATTTATCCGTGTGCTTTCTGTATATGCTGAGAGCTGTCTTGCCGTATTTCTTTTCCTTGATCAGGTCGAGATATCCGGTGCTTTCCGGCATCTCGTTCCTGATATCGTGTTCAGCTATTATTATACCTTCATCGCTTAATAAATCAAGGATTTCTATCTGTGACAGGCATGACTCATACAGACCTGACTCATACGGCGGATCGATGAAAAATATATCTCTTTTACAGACTATTTTCCTTAAAGCCTTCTTCTAATCACCGGCTATAACATGGGTCTTGTCCTTTGCTCCCACTGAAATGATATTC
>CAYMBU010000161.1:0-3094 GCA_964388765.1 uncultured Eubacterium sp. | reverse complement strand
TAACGCTGAATCTCATGTTACGTCCGCCTTTTACAGTCTTGGCAACACGTCTGATACTCACGATTGTCTCGGTCATTTCCTGCTTGGAAGTTTCTGCATCATTATCTCTACGCATTTTTTACCTCCCGTTAGAATTTCAGTCCGCCCTCGCGAGCGCCTTCAGCGAGTTCCTTAACTCTTCCGTGATAGATGTATCCGCCACGGTCAAAAGCGACTTCACTGATACCTTTTTCAGCGGCTCTCTTTGCGATAGCCTCGCCGACTTTCTTAGCGGCTTCTTTGTTTCCGCCGTAAGCGATGTCAGCTTTAAGTTCCTTATCGAGCGAAGAAGCAGCAGCCAGTGTTACGCCGTTAACGTCGTCAACGATCTGGCATGAGATGTTCTTGTTCGATCTGTAAACACAGAGCCTTGGTCTCTCAGGAGTTCCGAAGAGATTTTTTCTGACTCTTGCATGTCTCTTGGCACGCTTAGCTTCTTTTGTTTCTTTTGACATGTCTCTTCTCTCCTTTCTATGCCTTGGCTACGCCGGCTTTACCTTCCTTGCTGCGTACGTGCTCATTCTCGTACCTGATTCCCTTGCCCTTATATGGCTCAGGCTTTCTCCAGGCTCTGATGATCGCAGCGTAATTGCCGACGAGTGCTTTATCAATACCTTTAACGATGATCGTGTTAGGATCAGGAACCTCTGTCTCGATCCCTTCAGGATCCGGCATTACGATCGGATGTGAATATCCGAGTGTGAGGTTCAGGTTTGATCCCTGCTTTTCTGCTCTGTATCCAACGCCCAGGATCTTCAGAGTCTTCTGGAACCCTGTTGTAACTCCTGTTACCATGTTGTTTACGAGCGCTCTCGCAAGACCGTGCTGAGCTTTATCTTCCTTTGTGTCTGATGGTCTCTCGAATCTGAGCTCGCTTCCATCGACAACTGCTGTGATCTGCTCGCCGATCTCCTGTGTAAGTTCTCCCTTAGGTCCTTTGACAGTGATTACATTGCCGTCGACCTTGACTTCTACTCCGGCAGGAAGTGTAACCGGTTTCTTGCCTATTCTTGACATTCCGCGTACCTCCTACCAAACATAACAGATAACTTCACCCCCGACGCCAAGTTCTCTTGCCTTCTTGTCGCTGAGGATTCCCTTGGATGTTGAGACGATCGCGATCCCGAGTCCGTCGAGAACTCTTGGAACTTCATCAGCCTTGGCATAGACCTTGAGGCCCGGCTTGGAGATCTTTTTGATCCCGCTGATAACTTTTTCTTTGTTTGCGCCATACTTGAGTGTGATCTTGATGGTGCCCTGAACGCCTTCTTCAACGATGTCGTATGACTCGATGTATCCCTCGTCCAGAAGGATCTGTACGATCGACTTCTTCATTCTGGAAGCAGGTACATCTACCGTCTTATGACCAACGGAATTGGCATTCCTGATTCTTGTAAGCATATCCGCAATCGGATCTGTCATTGTCATTTCGATAAACTCCCTTCTTGTGTGGTTCGGCTGAGCATGCTCGCCGCCTTCACAAATCAGTTCTAACTTCTAAGCTCTACCAGGATGCTTTCTTAACACCAGGGATCTCCCCTTTGTAAGCAAGCTCTCTGAAGCAGATCCTGCAGATCCCATACTTCTTGAGTACGGAATGAGGTCTTCCGCAAATGCTGCATCTTGTGTACTCTCTTGTGGAATACTTCTGCGGTCTCTGCTGTTTGATCTTAAGAGATTTCTTTGCCATGCGTAACCTCCTGATCTACTTTTCAAACGGCATTCCGAGAAGTCTCAGAAGCTCCTGGGCTTCCTCGTCTGTCTTGGCTGTCGTTGTGAATACAATGTTCATTCCTTTGATCGTGTCAACGTCGTCGTAGTTGATCTCAGGGAAGATCAGCTGCTCTTTGATGCCCATGGAATAGTTTCCGCGGCCGTCAAATGAGTTCTTGCTGACGCCCTTGAAGTCTCTTACACGAGGAAGGGAAATGTTGAACAATTTGTCGACGAAAAAGTACATGTTGTCGCCGCGGAGTGTGACCTTGGCTCCAACCGGCATGCCTGCTCTTACCTTGAAGTTCGCGATGGACTTCTTGGCCTTTGTGATGACAGGTCTCTGACCGGTGATGAGTCCGATCTCCTTTACAGCTGACTCCAGAACCTTAGGATTTTCCTTGGCTTCACCGAGTCCCATGTTCAATGTGACTTTCTCAAGCTTAGGAACTTCCATAACGTTCTTGTACTGGAATTTCTCCTGCAGAGCCTTGAATACTTCATTATTATAAGTATCTCTCAATCTTGCTGCTGTCAAATCTCTCTCCTCCTTTCCTAGTCTATGACGTTGCCCGTCTTACGGTTGATTCTGACTTTTCTGCCGTCTCTTACTTCATATCCGACCTTGATGATCTCCTTGGACTTAGCGTCATAAAGCGCTACGTTGGAAACATCGATAGGGCCTTCAACGTGTTTGATCTCGTCTCTTTCAGTCCTTGTCTGCTTCTGGTGCTTTGTCTGAACGTTTACACCCTCGACAACGACTCTGTTTTCCTTAGGCATTGCCTTCAGGACTTTCCCGGTCGTACCCTTGTCTTTACCAGCGATAACGACTACCATATCATCTTTTTTGATTTTCATCGTTAACACCTCCTACAGTACTTCCGGTGCGAGAGAAACGATCTTCATGAATCCCGCGTCTCTCAGCTCTCTTGCGACAGGTCCGAAGATACGAGTACCTACCGGTGTCTTGTCGTTTCTGTCTTTGATAATAACTGCTGCGTTCTGGTCGAACTTTACGTAGCTTCCGTCAGCTCTTCTTACGCCGGTCTTTGTGCGGACGATGACTGCCTTGACAACATCGCTCTTTTTAACAACTCCGCCCGGTGTAGCGTCTTTGACGGCACATACGATAACGTCGCCGATATTCGCATATTTACGGCTTGTTCCGCCGAGAATACGGATGCAAAGGAGTTCTTTTGCGCCCGAATTGTCAGCGACCCTGAGTCTTGATTCTGTCTGTATCATATCCGGCGCCTCCTTTATTTAGCTTTCTCAACGATCTCTACAAGTCTCCATCTCTTCTGCTTGGAGATAGGTCTTGTTTCCATGATACGGATAC
>CAYMBU010000160.1:0-3147 GCA_964388765.1 uncultured Eubacterium sp. | reverse complement strand
GGACGTTCCGTAATCGTAGTAGGACCTGAACTCAAGTTCTATCAGTGCGGACTTCCTAAGGTAATGGCGCTCGAGCTCTTCAAGCCGTTCATCATGAAAGAGATGAAGGCAAGAGGATTTGCCCAGAACATTAAAGACGCCAAGCGTAAGGTGGAACAGCAGGATCCGCAGGTATGGGATGTGCTCGAGGAGATCATCCAAGAGCATCCTGTAATGCTGAACCGTGCTCCGACGCTGCATAGACTCGGCATCCAGGCGTTCGAGCCGGTGCTCGTGGAAGGAAAAGCCATCAAGCTGCATCCTCTCGCGTGCACAGCGTTCAACGCCGACTTCGACGGAGACCAGATGGCTGTCCACGTACCTCTTTCGACAGAGGCGCAGGCTGAGGCGAGATTCCTCATGCTCTCAGTCAACAACATCCTGGCTCCGAAAGACGGATCGCCTATCACGACGCCGACACAGGACATGATCCTTGGCGCCTACTCTCTGACGTACCCGGGCACAGGCTACAACAAAGATGCCAACATCAAATACCGTCCGGACGAGTTCAACGATAAAGCTCAGGCTGAGAAGAACAGGAAAGACGGATACGAGAGGATCCCTGAAAAGGGAGACGGCAAGATCTTCACAAGCATGGACGAGATGCTGATCGCGTATCAGAACCACGTAGTCGGAACACACGCGAAGGTCAAGGTAAGAATGTACGGCAAGAATGATCCTGAAGGACATCTTGTCGAGTCTACAGTAGGAAGGTTCATCTACAACCAGGGGATCCCTCAGGATCTCGGATTCGTAGACAGGACTAAAGATAAATACAGACTTGAAGTCGACTTCATCTGCGGAAAGAAGCAGCTCGGCCAGATCATCGACAAGTGCTTCAGAGCGCACGAGAATACCGGAACGGTTTTGATGCTCGACTACATCAAGTCGATGGGATACAAGTATTCGACGCTTGCGTCAGTCACGATCGGCGTGGACGACATGAAGATCCCTGGAAACAAGTGGGATATCATCCATGAAGCCGACAAGAAGGTAGAAGCGGTCGAGAATGCGTACAGCATGGGTATGGTTTCCGAAGATCAGCGACACGCGAGTATCGAGAACGTGTGGAACGATGAGGAGACCGGAGCGAAGAACAGGATCGCGACAGCGCTTATGGATTCGCTCAAGCCGACCAACAACCTCTACATCATGGCTACGTCAGGCGCCAGAGGAAGTAAGGACCAGATCGGACAGATCGGCGGAATGCGTGGACTGATGGGTACTGCTACAGGTAAGACCGTAGAAATTCCTATCAAGGCTAACTTCCGTGAGGGCCTGTCCATACTGGAGTACTTCATTTCATCCAACGGAGCCAGAAAGGGACTTGCTGACACAGCTCTCCGTACGGCTGACTCCGGATATCTGACAAGAAGACTCGTAGACGTATCACACAACGTGATCGTCAGAGAATATGACTGCGGAACAGACGAAGGCGTTGAGATCTCCGCCATGACATACGGAGATTCAGAGGTGGAGAGCCTCGCGACACGTATCGCCGGAAGGACCGCGGTAGAAGATGTATGCGATCCTTCGACCGGAGAGGTCATCACCGAGAAGGGCGAGGAGATCACAGACAAGCAGGCTAAGAAGATCGAAGACTGCGGCATCAAGTCAGTAAAGATCAGATCGGTCATGACATGCAGATGCAAGACAGGCGTTTGTGCCAAGTGCTACGGCAGAAACCTTGCTACAGGTGAGGAAGTAAGCATCGGAGAAGCAGTCGGCATCATCGCTGCGCAGTCCATCGGTGAGCCTGGTACACAGCTGACCATGAGAACATTCCACTCAGGCGGAGTTGCCGGTTCAGATATCACTACTGGTCTTCCGAGAGTCGTGGAGCTGTTCGAGGCCAGAAAGCCAAAGGGAATCGCTGAGATCTGCGAGGAAGACGGTATCATTGAAAGCATTACTACTCGTCCGGACCACAAGACGGAGATCGTCGTAAGAGGAAGCGGAAAGCAGAGCTTTGAAGACAAGACCGTGACCAAGGAAGCAGGCGAGAGACGTACATACGTCGTACCTTACGCAGCCAAGCTTTCCGTGAAGGTCGGAGACCAGGTATATGCAGGAAGCAATATCAACGAAGGTCCTCTGAACCCGCACGACATCTTCAGACTGAGAGGAATGAAGGGCGTATACGACTATCTGCTCAAGGAAGTCCAGAGAGTATACTCGAGCCAGGGCGTAGATATCAACGACAAGCACATCGAGATCATCGTAAGCCAGATGCTGTCTAAGTTCAGCATCGACGATCCGGGTGATACGAGCCTGCTGCCGGGTGGAATGTACAGCCGCTCAGAGATCGAGGAAGAGAATGAGCAGATGATCGCGGAAGGCAAAAAGCCGGCTACATATCAGAGAAAGCTTCTCGGTATCACCAAGGCTTCACTCGCTACAAGCTCATTCCTGTCAGCTGCTTCATTCCAGGAGACCACGAGAGTTCTTACAGACGCGTCTATCAAGGGCAAGTCTGACAGACTCCAGGGTCTGAAGGAGAACGTAATCATCGGTAAGCTCATCCCTGCAGGAACAGGCATGAAGCGTTACCGCAACGTGACCGTGGACTACGGTGAAAACACTGAGCTCATGGAATCATACAACAAGAAGAAATACCGCTACTCAGACATGATGCAGGATGAGGCGGCCGAAGCTCAGGATGAAGCTGAAGCCAAGGCTCTTGCTGAAGAGGAAGTTGGCGGCAGGACTGCGCAGTCGGTAAGAGAACTCGACATCGAGGAAGATCTTTCCGATCTGGCAGAGCCTTCGTCAGAGATGATCGGAGCTGAAGAGATGGCCGAGGAAAACTCAGCCGACGCAGATCTGGACGAATTCGACGAATAAAATCTTGAATTGTATTGAATTCTGTGATAAACTATCGGTTGTGTCTAGTCTTGAAGGACGGTTCTGCCGTCCTTCAGGAGCAGTTCGCATATACGGCGGCAGCGCCGGAAAATAATCAAGAAAGGAGAATATGAATGCCTACAATCAATCAGCTGGTACGCGAAGGCAGAACAAGCTCTGTCAAGAAGTCTAACGCTCCTGCTCTTGGTAAGGGAATGAACTCACTGAGACATGTCTCAACGAATAACAATTCCCCGCAGAAGA
>CAYMBU010000159.1:0-3182 GCA_964388765.1 uncultured Eubacterium sp. | reverse complement strand
GTCTCCGTCAAGATCAAAGCCTACGGCTTTCTCTTCTACGGACAGATCCTTCCCGTTTATATATTCCATATATTCCTCTGACAGATACTCGGCCATCTGTTTCTGGAAATCTGTATTGAAGTCATAGTCTGAGTCCAGATAATATTCGAAAGCCATCGCCATGTCAGCTTCCTGAAGCGACGTGATCGCGCTGTACGCCATGCAGCCCCACATGCCGTCAGAAAGCTCGACTTCTTCTCCGTCTATCGTTACTGTCGTAACATAGCTGTCACCGTCTTTATATACTCCTACCGCTCCGGCTTCCGCTTCATATGCGTAGTAATCCGAATTGTCCGAAGTCGCTGCCAGCATGACCGCATGTGCTCCGCCGCCGCTTCCTCCGGTCGATACAAAGTAGTCCACACTTCCCGGGAGATTACCGAGAAGAATATTGTATTTCACGAACCTCACCGCGTTCTTCTGATCCACAAGACATGACGGAGCGTCTCCTGTGTATACTGTCTCGCCGCTGTCGTCAGTCACAGTACTCTGTTTCCCGCGGTTGCCACATGCCACATTGATATATCCTTCTGCCGCGTATGTCGCCTGCGCCGTCTGGTTCTGCTGCTCGCTGTAGCCTGCCGCTCCCGTATTAACTATCACAGGCGCGGTATCTGCCGTATATGTCTGTCCGTTCGTGCTCGTTACTTCAGCGTCGTGATCGATGACCAGACTGCCTGTTACAGACGAGCCTGCAGTCTCTCCCGTCACATCTGCCTCTCCGTCGCCGTCTGTATCGATGCCCTTGACATATGCTCCCGGCACGCACACCGATACGCCCTGCTCATCTTCTATCTCCGGGTCCGTTACCGCGGTGACAGGCGTAAGAGTCCACGCGTCGGATTCTTCTGAATACGTCCATTCCGCGTTCATGTTAGACAGATCCAGGGCTTCTTCTATCTCCTCCTTCGTGCCCGATCCGCTGCCTTGATTGCTTTTATCTGTACATCCGCCGAGAACGATCATCGATATGATGACCGATACGGCTAAGATCCTCATTATCAGTTTATTCATGTTATTCCTCCGATTAATATATTTTGTTTTATCTGTATACTATCTTGCGGCATTTCGATTCCTATGCCTTATCACATACAATAACTGCTGCTTGTGAATGAAAAATGACTGTTATTTGAATAATTGTGATGTTTCTGTATTTTTTATCGTCACACCCATTTTTCTTTATTATCTGTTATTTTCGGCAAATAAAAAGAGGCAGCAGATAGACTGTTGCCTCCGGTCTGGTGGAAGTGAGGTGATTCATGATCTTCGTGGTCCCTTGCAATCACTGGCTTTCAGCGTTTCACGATAATACAGAAATACTAATTTTGACTAAATTTTTATGAAGCGCACCGATACTCACATGGGGAGCATCATTCTTCCTCGTAATAATACGAATAATCTATCCCCTTCATGAAGACATCTCTGTCATCGATCTTATCTGTCAAGGCCCCTTTTACAAGTTCTTTGATCTTACTGTCGTCCGATACGCTGAGCCTCATCGCATCCAGGTACTCATTCTTATCTATAACGCTCCAGTCGACACACTTCCTAAGTCTCTTCTTAAGTATCAGATCCAGCCACATCCTTGTGCTTCGTCCGTTACCTTCCATGAACGGATGCGCAATATTCATGGTTATATATTTATCCATGATCTCGTCGAAGGTATCCTCCGGCATTCTGTCTATATTCTTAAGTGAGCTTTGTAGATACTGCGCCAGACAGAAAGTGAATCCGCCCTTGCTGATCGTTTTGGTCCGTATTTTACCGGCAAAATCATATAGTCCGCCAAATATATATGCATGGATCTGCTGTAATGCCTTCGTGGTCCCTATATCCTCATCGTTGATCAGGTCACTCTCCCAGAACGCATACGCCTTCTTCTTGCTCCTGCCATCGATCGTATTATCACTGTACGTGAACCAGTCAAGGAATGCCATGGACTCTTTACTTGGAATACTCCTTACCAGCTCTTCGATATCTTCCTGTGCAAAACAATCCGTCAGATATCGTTTACCATCGGAAGCGGTCATCTTCAGTTGACTACATTTTGTAGTCAACTCATTTCCTTCTTTCTTCAGCCTATTTTTCAGCACACTCCAATATTTACGCGGATTGCTGCTTTCGGTTATTGCAGCCGCAATATCAACAGCACTGAACCACCATTTAGAATTGTCTTCATCCCAGATGGCACGTACTTCGTGGTCATTATAGAATCTTATTGACATCTTACTCATATTTTTTCACCTATGTTGATTTTAACACAAAACCAGGCATAACAAAACCGCATCCCTGATTGGACGCAATATGTATAGTATTATTAATCTACTATATAAACTGGAATTTGTGTAGAGACCATTGCTTTGTTGGGGTTCAAATAATATATTCAGAAAACCAACGGATTTCCAAGCGAAAGCACCAAACCCCAACCAAAAGCCAATAATTAGAAACTCGACAAAGTCCGATTCAGTTAGATCTATTATACCACTCACATAATACAAAAGCCGCATCTCGTATATGATGCGGCCTGAATGTGGTGGAGATGAGGGGCGTCACTCTTCTTTAAGCATGCTTACAGTCTTTGTTGCCATTTCCTCTGCAAACCTGACATCATGTTCAACGATCAACATCGTTGGACTGTATTCCTGAATAAGTTTTTCAAGCTGCATACGTGAAAAGACATCCACATAATTCAGCGGTTCGTCCCAGACATAGAGATGTGCCGGCGTAAGAAGACTGGCAGCTATCAAGACCTTCTTCTTCTGCCCTTCTGAAAAGTCTTCGATCTTCTTATCGAACTGTGTCTGTTCGAGTGCCAGTATCCAAAGCACTGCGAGGAACAGACTGTAGTCCAGACCGTTCTCCATGGCGTACGTTTTGAGATCGCCGTGAAGATGTGACGTGTCCTGGCTTATATATGAGATCTTAAGATGGCTCGCCGTCTGAAGTGTTCCTTCAAGTACCATATCACCGGCGTCAGTGACACTTCGCGAAACCGTTAAACTTCCAGAATCAGAGGCTCTGGCTGAATCTAGTATGGCTGTGAGGAGGCTGGACTTCCCGGAGCCGTTTCTCCCTACAAGAAAAACGCGTTCTCCGTTCCTGATCTCGAATGAAAGTCCTGTGAATACAGGCTCGTCTGCGTC
>CAYMBU010000158.1:0-3183 GCA_964388765.1 uncultured Eubacterium sp. | reverse complement strand
GACATGAAAGGCGACCTTACGGAAGCTTCAAAGTATATGTGCGAGCTGCTTAACGTAAAAGGAACGGTTCTGCCGCTCACGGCGGAAAAAGTCGACCTTATCGGCCATGGCAAAAACAGAGAGTTCATCGGCGAGGTGGCTGTAGGCAATCATATAAAGGATATAGACGACATCACATACGATCATCCTATATGCGTCAGCGAGGAGATAGTTGACAAGATCAAAGAAGCAGATCTTATTATTCTGAGTCCGGGAAGCCTGTATACGAGCATACTGCCTCATCTAATAACGCCGCAGATACGAGAAGCTCTCGCGGAGAGCGACGCACCGGTCATGTATATTTCAAATCTGGTCACACAGCCGGGTGAGACAGACGGATACTCAGTCAGCGACCATGTGAAGGTCCTGAATAAATATATGGGCAAGCGTAAGGTCGACATAGTCATCGCAAATAATGAAACAGTGGAGAACGATATCACTGAAACATACAGCAGAGAGAAGAAGACTCTGGTTAAGCTTGACGAGGAAGAGATCAGGAAGCTTGGCGCAGATCTTATCGTGGATGAGATCATTGATATCGATGAGAAGGGCAGTATAAGGCATGATGTGCTGAAGACCGCATATCTTGTATTCTCAAGGCTGATGGACTGATACCGGAGGTTCGGGATGATAGACGTTAATTCCATTCATAACAGAAAAGTGGCTATAGTAGGAGCGGGAAATGTAGGCGCTTCTATTGCATATGCTCTGACGATACGGAATCTTGCGACAGAGATAGTACTTATCGATGTTGATGAGAAGCGCGCTGAAGGCGAGGCTCTTGATATACAACACGGCATACCTTATATGGGGATGTCATCTGTAAGGCGCGGAGAATACGAAGACTGTGAGGACTGCGACCTTATAATCATAACGGCAGGCCGGAACCGCCGTGTAGGAGAATCAAGACTTGATCTTGCGGCGGACAATATCAAAATCATGAAGAACATTACCGACAGCCTGAAACCATATTATGACAGATGTCCGATACTGATCGTAGCCAATCCTGTAGATATACTCACATATAAATGTGCGGAGTTCATGGATCTTCCTGATGGACGTGTATTCGGTACAGGAGACATACTCGACACATCCAGACTGACGCGTATAGTTGCGGATTATACCGGGCTTAATACTGAGGTGGTGAAATGTCAGATCGTTGGCGAGCACGGAGACAGGCAGATCACATTGTGGAGCGAAGTCTCCATAGCCGGAGATCCCATTGAGGACTACTGCAGCGACGTAGGTCTTGAATGGAATGAGAAGATAAGGAAAGATATCGAGCAGAAAGTACGCGGCCTTGGGGCTGAGATAATAGCAGATAAAGGAAAGACACATTACGGGATCGCAACATGTGTCTGCTATATCGCTGACGCGGTACTGAACCAGAGGCTTACGATAGCGTCTGTTTCATCAGTTCTGAAAGGTGAGTACGGAGTATCAGACGTTGCGTTAAGTGTTCCATCGATCATAGGAGTGAATGGAGTAGAGCGAAGGCTAGAGGAAAGATGGAGTGATGAGGAATTCGCTGAATTCAGAAAAGCAGCGTCAGAATTGAAAGAATTTATATCAGAGCTTTAATCATTTTATAAGAATAGGCGTATAAAATATAGACTGGTTATAAAAGTTTTGATATAGTTAAGATGATAAGCAGAACATCGTCCAAAAGGGGTATTATGAGATCTTACTGCAGCAGCTTAACACAACTTAAAACCATAATGCGCACGGTGAGCATGATGCTTGCCGTGCTCGTTTTATTATCTGCGGCCGGGTTTATGTCTGATGCTGACAGGGCGTATGCCGGAAGCAGCTACATCACCAAAAAGGGATTTCCGAAGAGTTACAGGACAAGACTGAAGAAGCTTCACAAACAGCATCCGACGTGGAGATTCACGCCTGTGCTGACCGGCCTGGACTGGAACAAAGCAGTCAGTAAGATGACCAGAGATCCTAAGGTAAATACGATCTGGTATGCTTATACGCCGTCATACAAGTCGAACGCAGAAGGTCAGTATAATTACCTTACTGATACTTATTCCGGAGGAAAGTTCCCGGCTGCGTCGGTGAAGGCGGTGAAGTATTTCATGGATCCACGCAACTTTCTGACAGAAAGGAACGTGTTCCTGTTCGAGGACAGGAAATATCACGGATACCAGAAGCTGGCCATGGTGAAAAAAGTGCTCAGGCGGAATGAAGTTTTGGAGAAATATTCTGAAACCTTCTATAAGGCGGGGAAGAAGCTGAATGTAAGTCCACTGTACCTTGCGGCCAAGTCATTCTCTGAACTCGGGACTTCCACGTCTATGATGGACGGACATAAATTCAAATATAAAGGCGTTAAGTACAGCAAGTGCTATAACGCATATAACATCGGAAGTACCGATACTCTTGGTGCTGTCGGCGGGCTCTTATACGCAAATGGAGGTACTGTAAAGAAGGATTATACGGCAGGAAAGGGGACTTCGTACGGACGCAAGTGGAGCACGCCGGGCAAAGCCATACGGGGCGGCGCTGATTTTCTGAGCAAATCGTTTATAAAGAACAATCAGTCTACATGCTATACAGAACATTTCAATGTCATGAACGGCATCAAGGCGGTAGGCACACATGTGTACATGACTTCATTGAACGGCGGAATAAGCATGGCGGGACAGGTGTCTGAGAAATATGACGATTACGGGATCTATGAAAAGAACCTTGTGTTCTACATTCCGGTATATAAGAATATGCCGTCAAAAGTATGCGGCAGGCCTTCAGCGAGCGATAAGAAAGACAACAACTGCTACCTGAAGAAGCTGCAGGTGAATTATAAAGACAGCAAGGGCAATACTGTCAAGAAGGCATTCATTAAATCGTCAAAGCTGAATTACAGGAAGACGTTCAAGTATGAAGTGCCTGCGTCGGTAAAGACGGTAACTGTAACAGCGGTAAAGGCGAGCAGCACGGAAGCTGTGGTAAGCGGAGCCGGTAAAGTAAAGCTTTCAAAGGGAAGTAACGTTATCAAAGTGAAATGCAAAGCATCAGCGGGACCGGTACGCACATATAAGATAACGGTAATAAGAAAATAAAGCGGAGCCATAAGGCGCCGCTTTTTTTGTATAAATGAAAACCCCGCGTTCGACGCGGGGTTCAATGAACGCTATG
>CAYMBU010000157.1:0-3260 GCA_964388765.1 uncultured Eubacterium sp. | reverse complement strand
GAGGCTATGGCAGTCAAGCCACAGCCCCGTTTTCGTCTGCTCTGGATATCCTCCATCAGTCTGCCGCTGAAATCAAATATTACATTTAACGTTCTGTGTAAGTCTCCTGGCTTCCGGATCATCGCTGTATGCTTCCCGGTCACAGTGGCGGGACCGCGCAGGCTTGTACCTGCTTCCTTTTTGACCACGTCAGTACGTGGACACAGAACTGATATTAAGTTACTTAAATTATATCACATGTAAGTGCTTCGTCAAGGGATGATATTACCTACTGCAAGCATAAGTATCACCAGTCTGCTGTCCTGTATCATACATATGAGCCTGTAGTCTCCTATCCTGTAACGCCACAGCCCTCTTTTATCTGACGTCAGTGCTTTACCATATATCCTTGGATCGCTACAATTAAACAAGTGCTTTCCTATCCATGACCGAATCATCTTCTGTGTATATCTGTCAAGTTTCCTGAACTCCCAATCAAATCTGTCTGTAGTTTCAAGTGAATATGTCACAGATCCTGCTCCTTCCACAACTCTTCTATTGGTCTGCTCTTGCTGCCGCCTGCAACATACTCGTCATATGCTTCCTCAGCACACCTGACATCAAACTCGTCTTCTATGCGTTCAAACAAAGCCTGCTTAAACGCTTCACTGAGAGATATAGCATGTAATGCTGCATAACTTTCGGCTAGTCTTCTTTCTTCATCGCTAAGACGTATTGAAAAGCTCATATTAACACCTTCTTTCATCTGTAATACATTGTACTACAAACTCCTGTGAAACGCAAACCCTGACTGTACTTCAAGTAATTGTTTCACTCTGCCTGCAAAAAAAGACGGTTCTGAAAGTACATTTCAGAACCGTCCACTTGATCATGATAGTACCCATCGCATCCCGTGAGGGTTTTGATCGCGCCTTGCCGGATGACATCTGTCCCCGGGTCAGCAAAATTGCTCAGGAGGGAAACGTCCCCCACCTTCGCATTACATGCAGGTGTAGCCGCCGTCTACCGGAAGCATAACGCCTGTAACGTAGCTTGCTGCCTGTGAAGCCAGGAATACAGCTGCTGCGTCAAGCTCTCCCTCGTTTCCGTAACGCTCTTTAGGGATCATTGTCTTAGCATTCTGCTGGAAGAAATCTGAGTCCAGAGTTTCCTTTGTCAGCGGTGTGTAGAAGTATCCCGGGCAGATAGCGTTAACGTTGATGTCATACTTGCCCCACTCTGCGGCAAGAGCTCTTGTCATGTTGACAACGCCGCCCTTTGCAGCATGATATGGAGCTGATCCTGCGATCTTGTTTCCTACGAGACCGTACATTGAAGCGATGTTGATGATGCGGCCGTATTTTGCAGGGATCATAGCCTTCTTGGCAACTGCTCTTGCTCCCTTGAATGCACCTAACAGGTCTAAGTTCATCTCGTTAGCGACCTGGTGGTATGTGATGTCCTCTGCAGGAGCTACAGCACCTGTACCTGCGTTGTTGATGAGGATATCGACTCTTCCGAACTCTTCCATAACTTTGTCAACCATAGCGTTGACTGTCTCTGTATCTGTAATGTCGCACTTAACAGGAAGTGTCTTTACTCCGAACTCGTCAGCGATCTCTTTTGCTACCTGCTCGATGAGCTCCTGTCTTCTTGCTACTACTACGATGTTGGCTCCCTGATTAGCAAGTGCCTTAGCCATCTGTACCCCGAGTCCTGTGGAGCATCCTGTTACGATAGCGACCTGATCTTGAAGATCAACATACTATTTCATTGGTATCAGTCCTTTCTTTAATGTCGTAGACCGGCAGTGCCCGGCCTTTCGATAATTATTTTTTTAACACAGTATTATGATACCACTATCTCATCAAAATACAACGCATATAAAAACATTTTATGAACATTTTGCGAAATACTTGTGGCGTAAGAAGAGACGCCCCTGAAAACACAACACACTATTTCTTCGGCACCAGTTTAAAAGTATATCCCAACCCGTTGGCAAGTTTCTCCAACGTCCTTATTCCAGGCTCTCTTGCACCGTTTTCGATTTTGCTGATAACTGCCTGGTCGATACCAGTTATACGCGCCAGCTCTTTCTGTGTCATGCCCCGGTCAGTACGCATCGTCGTAATAAGATCTATCAGTTCATACTCAGGTCCAAGCGAATCATATTCCTTTTTAAATTCAGAATCTTTCATCTGATCCTGAAACCACTTTTCGTAATTAGTCATTACGATGCCTCCTTATATAATCTGCTTTTCCTCATATTGTAACATAAAGCGGCTTGTGCAATCAAGCACAAACCGCTAAATTCCAATGTTTACAGACGATTCAGGCTCTTCTGAAAATTCCCTTATAAAAGCTGAATTGTGGCGAATCATATCTGTCCCCGCCTTCGCAAAATTGCGAGGGGGAGAACCGTCCCCACCCTAGCATTCGTTGGTCAGTCCGTTGTCTGCGTCGTCGCTCTGGTCGAACCATCCGGTGGATGAGGCCGCTTCCTCTTCAAGCTCGTAATCGCTCCAGCCTTCTGAGCCGTCGCAGTTCGCCTTCAGCCAGCCGCATGTCCTGTCGCAGTCCCGGCTCTCTACTGTGATCGTCGCCTCGTCCTTGCAGTTCTCGTCTATGCACGCGAGGACGTCAGGGATGAACATCGTGCCCTTGAAGATAGAATTGTGCTGGTCGCCTGTCCCGTTATTGTTATGGAAATGGAAGTGCCCTATCTTCTTTCCCCAGAGCCTGATCCAGTCGAACACATCGTATTTCGGCTCGGTCGCGCAGTGGGCGTGTCCTATATCGAGGCACAGCTCCAGCCTCGGGTCGTCGATCTTCTCAACGACTTCAAGCAGGCACGTAGGTTCCGGGTCGATGACATTCTCCAGATAAACATGGAAATCCTCCGGGCAGACCTCCAGGAGCTTTGACCAGAAATATACTGACTTGTCTCTGTGCCAGTCGCGGAAATACAGTGTAGGATAATATCCCGAGTGCACGACCAGACGGTTCACGCCAAGTTTCTTACAGCCATCCACCGCCTGTCCCATACGCTTGAGGGCAAGCTCCACAAACTCAGTGTCGATTGCCTCAGGAAGTATCTCTGTGAATGGCCCGTGGCATACTGTGTCTCCCGGTGCTTTGAGGCCAAGCCTGTCAAGCTGCGCCTGCATTGCCCTGCACGCCAGATCACGCCTCACGTCTAAAAGCGTGCTCGATTTGCAGAAGTTACTGAACTCGACGCCGATACCTTGTTTCTTTATGACTTTCTCCGCGTCCATCTAGAA
>CAYMBU010000156.1:0-3260 GCA_964388765.1 uncultured Eubacterium sp. | reverse complement strand
GATCTCGTTGCATTACACAGAGGAGATTATATGAATAACAAAGACATCCTGAACAATATGAAACTGGCCAAGGAAGGCTCGTCAGGAACCGGAAAGAAAACATCTGCTGACAAGGCAGCCCAGGCAAAGAAAGTCACCAAGGCTGCTGCAGCCAAGACTGTATCAGCGTCAGGGACCGGTAAGACCAAGAAGGCAAAAGCGGACAGCACTGTAAAGGCTGCCGCCGCAAAAGTATCTTCATCCAAGGCCTCACCTGCAAAGAAGAAAGTAAAAGCTCCGGATAAACACGGCGCTCCAAAAAGCGCTGTAAAGGCCACACAGGCCAAATCAGGATCCGCTGCTAAAACAAAGTCAGGAGCACCTTCACAGGCTAAAGCAAAGCCTGCAGCCGCTTCAGTGAAAAGCAGCGCTCCAAAACACGGCAAGCCAAAGCATGCTCAGGCTTACAGGTTCACATGGAGAACCATAATCCTTATTATCTTTGCTCTTATTCTGGCAGGAATAATCGCGGTAATGGCATATGTCACGACGATAATCGTCAACACGCCTGACATCGATGCCGACAATATCTATTCCCTGCTTTCACAGAGTTCCAAGGTATACGACAGAAAAGGAAAAGAGCTCATTACTCTGTATGCCAGCGAAAACAGGACCAACGTGAAGTACGAGAAGATACCTGATGATCTGGTCAATACTTTTGTTGCCATGGAGGACAAGACATTCTGGACGCATCACGGATTCAATGTCATACGTATATTCGGAGCCATAAGAGACAAGCTGGTATACGGAGGATCTGTAGGCGGGACCAGTACCATAACCCAGCAGCTCGCCCGAAATGTATTCCTGAAAAACAGAATGTCTGAGCGGTCCATGAAACGTAAGATACAGGAGGCATGGTACGCAATAAAGATAGAGCACAGTCTCTCCAAGGAAGAGATCATGGAAGCCTATCTTAACACTGTATATCTTGGATTCAACAGTAACGGAGTCTCAGCTGCATCAAGGTCATACTTCAACGTCAAGAATCTGAAGAAGCTGTCTCTGGAGCAGTGTGCAACACTTGCCTCTCTGGTCAAGTCCCCTTCTGAGCTCGCGCCTGTACAAATCTATAACACAGGCAATGTGCCGAAGGATACACTTAAGGTACTGAACACGACCGAGATAGGTACTTTTGTTCTTAGCGACGCATCTACGCCGAGACGCCGCCTGTGCCTTGACCTTATGCTCGACCAGGGCTACATCACGCAGAAGCAGCATGACAAGGCATATAAGAGATCGATCAAGAAATTCATACATCCGAACTACAGCGCCGTAAGCACCAAGACAAACTACTTCACAGACTACGTCGTAACAAAAGTCATTGATGATCTGCAGAAAAAGAAAGGAATGTCATATGAGGAGGCTTACGACAAAGTATATAAAGGCGGACTGAAGATCTACACGACATACAATCCGACAGTGCAGAAGATAATCGAGAAGGCTTTTGCTGAGAACTCATATTATCCGCGTCCGACCAGCATAATGTATAACACTGACGGAGATATGCTGAACAAAAAAGGCACTCTGATCATGTACAGATACGGCAACTTTATCTCTGACAAGGGCAATCTTGTCCTGCCGGCTGATGAAGCCAAGCTCCGCGACGACGGATCGATCGTCATCTACAAGAACAAACGCCTGAAGATATATAAAACAGAAGTAAACGGCTCTATCGATTTCAGCATCGAGCTCCCTACCCTGTTCCTGTGGGACGACAACCAGCTGTACAGTATAAACGGCGGCTATATCAACATCCCTCAGCAGTATAAGACAAGGTCAGAGCACGGTAATATAATAATCTCGCCTGAATATACAAGCAGCGAGGATATGAAAGGCAAAGTCTGGAAGGCAAAAGGCGGCGGAGTCGCGTTCAAGAAAGGAACATTCACTCTCAACCAGCGTACCATACAGCCTCAGTCAGCTATGACTGTTATTGAAAACAAAACAGGTTATGTTATAGCTATGGTCGGCGGACGTAAGCAGAAAGGAAGAATGGTATATAACAGAGCTGTAGAAACAAGACAGCCCGGATCATCCATCAAGCCTCTCGCCGTATACTCAGCGGCTCTTCAGCAGAGTACTGAGGAAGCTCAGTCAGGCGTAAAGCACACTTACACCGACTACCACTATGACAAACAGGGCGTTAAAGGCTGGGGAGATTACATTACTGCAAGCTCTTATGTTGCAGACGAACCTATGACAGTCAACGGCCGTTCATGGCCTAAGAACGCAGGCGGAGGTTACAGCGGAAAGAATACTCTGAGAACCGCCATCAAGAATTCCATCAATACCTGCGCAGTAAAGATCTGCGGACAGGTCGGAGTCGATTATTCTGCCAAAATGGTCAAGAAATACGGCATAACATCACTTGTTACCAAAGGCGCTGTGAGCGACATGAACTTTGCTGCTCTCGCACTTGGTGGAATGACACACGGCGTTTCTACTCTCGAGATGGCCAACGCATATACAGCCTTCCCTAATGGCGGGACAAAGACAAAAGAGCCTATAGTCTACAGAAAAGTCGTTGACAGCAATGGCGAAACACTTCTTTCTGCCAGTGACATCGGCCGTAAGAGAGTCCTTGATCCGGGTGTTGCTTTCATCATGGTAGACCTAATGAAGGGAGTTGTTTCCGGAGGAACCGGTACTGCGGCCAGGATCAACGGAGTCACAGTTGCAGGTAAGACAGGAACAACAAGTGATGAGTACGACCTCTGGTTCGACGGATATACTCCTAAATATACCGCCTCACTTTGGATGGGCGACGACATGAACATCAAGCTCTCAGGTATGTCCGGCTATGCTGCGGGACTCTGGGGAAGGATCATGGCTCAGGTGCCTGGCATCACAGAGGGAAGCTATAAAGGACAGCCGTCTGACGTTATCAGGATCGGCAATGAATATTACGTAAAAGGGACCGAAGTCGGACGTTCCACATACTACGCCGTTCTCGAGAAGAAAGAGAAAGCCGAAAAGAAGAAGAAAGCTGAACTGAAGAGGAAGCTTGCAGAAGAAAAGAAGAAGAAAGAAAAAGAGAAAGCCGAAAAAAAGAAATCCAAGAAGAGCTCATCTTCCGCGAAGAAATCAAGTTCCAAGAAGTCTTCATCATCTAAAAAATCGAGTACAAAGAAATCGAGTAAGAAAAAGAAGAAAGGCTGATCTACAAAAAAAAACACATCCCCGCGTCAAACGCGGGGTTGTTTATTAACGGGCAAAGCCCT
>CAYMBU010000155.1:0-3268 GCA_964388765.1 uncultured Eubacterium sp. | reverse complement strand
AGCGCGATCTCGATCCTGCCTATCTATTGTCCTTCGGCTTTCATCATTGCTATGGTGTTTCCGTCGGCGAGCACGATCTCTGGATCGTCATCGTCCTCAGTCATGCCGAGATATTCGGTCAGAAACGAGGAATATCCGAGCTTTACCGCATCGGCTCCGAATACTGCGAAGTGCATGCCCTTCGGAAGACCTGTTAGTGAACTCATGCGTGCAATGTGTGGATATACCTCTGCACGTGCTTGCGCGAGCTCTATCAAAGCCGGTCCAGCATCTACAGTTCTGCTGCAAGATCTTCCTGCACGATCGTTATCGGCAAGATCATCCATGTCTGATATCTGCCCGCAGATATCTCTGATTAATTCCTCCATCGCCTTGAAGCCCACAGGATATCCGTATCTGGATGTTACATACGGCGTCCCGAAGCATTCTTTGAGATATTCTGCGGAATCTAGTCCCCAATCCTGGTCAATAACGACATTCAGCGAAGCTTCAGGCAGCTTTTTGATCTCATCGATCGTGCTTTCACAAAGAAGCGCTGTATTGACTTTGATCCCGCAAAGCCCGAGAAGTCTTTTGATCTCTGCGATGTCGCCGGCATGATACTTCTGGTAGATGGACAGACCGAGGAGATTGACGGCCGGTTCTGACACGTTGTCGTGCTTGGCGTCAGAGTTGACGCATTCGGACACAATGTCGGACACACTGTCGGACTTGGCGTCTGACTTTACACCGTTGCAAAGTCTGTCGATAGCGATCCTGCACGCAGCCTTCCATCCATCGATGATATCTTTGGAATATCCGGGCGACTGGCATGTGATCACCGGGACCTCAGCCCCACTTTCACTGGAGGTCACACCTCGCATGGCTTCATTAACTATCCGTTCCAGGTCGTCCCCGATCAGCGCCGCACCAGGAGTATTGACTACAGCGAGAATGTCCGGCGTCATGCGTCCGAGTATGAACCGTATCGCGTCGATCAGCTTTCCTTCGCTTCCATATACATAGTCACGCTTGTCCAGATATGTGCACGGCACACGGCGCTGGCCGAAGAACCACTCCTCAGGATAGTTCAGCGGGTCGTAGTCTTCCTTGTGAAGAGACTGAGTTTCAGCCGTGATGCTGTGATAGAATTTGCAGCCGGTAGGCCCGTTCAGGATGACCAGCGCGTTTTTGATGCCTTCGAATCCGAAGACAAGGCCGGACAGGCTGTCAGGCGTGATATTTCTCAAATAACTCTCTGTCATTCTGCCACTCTCCTTCATTATCCGACCCGAAAAGCCCACTCCAGCGCTCGACCATGTTGAGTCCCGAGAAAAATCCTACGTCCGGGCACATTGGTATATTGTCAAAAATGCATTTATGCTTTATTTTCTCTGTTGTGTAGTTGCCGAGCACGATATCCGGCTTCAGTTCTTCTATGTCGTTTATACGCTGCTCGCGGTCGTAATCTTCGACTACTTCTATGTCTTTCACTTCAGGTATCATTGTTCTGAAGCCCTCATCCTGTGAGAAGTTGAGCACGCAGATCTTCTGTATAACCATTCCGCAGTCAAGTGCCGCCCTGAGTATCCAGTCGATTTCGTGGTTGAATGTTATGATGAGCAGCTTCTTCCCTTCGAGAGCAGGGCGGAGTTCACGGATGCGGCTGTAATATATGTCACGGTTTTCGGCGATGAGGTTTTCCGCCTCTTTCTGCCGCCCGAAGTGCTTGGCTATGCCGCGGATCCATTCCTCGGTCTCCTCGTAACCGACAGGAAACTGCATGCCGAAGAACTTTGCACCGTAATTCTTTGTGAAAAAGTCCTGCAGTATGTTTCCGGTGTAGTCCTTATATGCCAGCAGGTTCAGTTCCGCAGAGCAGAACCGCCTGACAGATTCGTATGAAGTATTGTAAAGGAACCGGCAGTTGACTTTGATGTGCATCGCGTCAAGGAATGAGCGGATCACGCTGAAGTTGCTTTCGGCGTTTTTGATGACGACCTTCTCAAAAACAATGTTTACGGTGTCGGGCTCTGGCTTGACTGCCGGATCGATGATCTGCTTTGCCAGCTCGGTGTATGCCATGAGCATGCCCTGTAGGTAATCGCCGGTAAGATTGCCGTCGGTCTTGACGGTGATGACCCTGCAGTCAGGCGTGGAGAGTGATTGTACTCTGTCGATGTCATCGCCGATGATACCTGCAGGACAGGCGCTGATAACTATAAGAGCCTTCGGATGCTCCGGAGAGTTTACGATTCCGGACACGTGCTCCATGAGCTTGTCGGTGCCGCCAAAGACCATATCGCTTTCTGTCATGTTAGTCGCTTCCATATCGGGGAGCAGAGCCGACGGCAGCAAAGCACCTCTTTCGTAAAGGGCTCGCCGTCCGGTACTGCTCACGGTCTGCCATGAGATGTAGGCGCAGCTCTTAGGAGCATGCATCAGTACCTTGGCGTCGTTGATGTGCACGCTCATGCAGACTGCGCCGTTGAAAGCGCAGCCGTGAAGAGGCTCGTCTCTGATTACGTTCTTTGAAAGCGGCACGGCATCTGAGTTTGCCGGCACTGTGGCGGCTGTAGAGTTAGTAGCTGCAGTTTCGGCATTTGCGGATTTGTTATCTGCAGTTTCTGTGTTTGCGATTTCGGATCCGCTGCCCACAGTGGTAACAGTTTCAGCAGCTTTGTTTTCAGATCCGCTGTCGATGAATTGTGTCCCCATTATCAGGGTCTCCAGCTCCTCGTCAGTCAGCGGATCGGCCTGATAATGATGTACGCCTTCGGATATCCACTCCGCCATTCCGGTGAAGATCGCTGCGACATCCTCAAGTCCGTCGATGCTGTCGAATCCCTTGGCATCAGTTGCACTTGTCGATACGCCAGGACTGTCTTCTTTTGCCTGCATCATCTCGACTGCGGTCATGTTCCTGCGCTCACACTCCGCGAAGACTTCGCTCCTTGGAACTTCCGCAAATACCGGCAGTCCGACTGCATCCGCAAATTTCTGAACGCGCTCTTTTTCGCCGACCACGTTTCTGCTGTTGTATATGATTCCCGCTATACGCGCGGTGTCAGTGTCATAGTTTTTGATGCCGCGGAGAATGTTGTTCGCGGCATAGATCGACATGTACTCGCCGGACGTCACGACAAATATCTCATTCGCATACTCTCGCCTGATCGGCACAGCAAAACCGCCGCACACGACATCGCCGAGCACGTCGTACATGATCACGTCGTAGTTTTCCTTAATGTGGAATCTGTCAAGAAGCTCGAACGCTGTTATGATACCCCGC
>CAYMBU010000154.1:0-3353 GCA_964388765.1 uncultured Eubacterium sp. | reverse complement strand
CAGCTGGCAGCTTGTCAGCGAGCTCAGCAAAGCTCTGGGAATGCCTGCAGCAACGTCATTCAAGCATGTAAGCCCGACATCAGCTGCAGTAGCGGTGCCGATGAGCGATGAGCTGAAGAAAGCATGTTTTGTCGATGATATAGAAGGTCTGGACGATTCACCTATAGCCACGGCATATGCAAGAGCAAGAGGAACAGACAGAATGTCTTCCTTCGGCGACTGGATAGCAATGAGTGAGCCTTGTGACAAGACAGCAGCTACGCTTATCAAAAGAGAAGTGTCGGACGGTATAATCGCTCCGGGTTACACTGAAGAAGCTCTTGAGATACTCAAAACAAAGAAAAAGGGCGGATACAATATAGTACGTATCGACCCGTCATATATTCCTGATCCTGTAGAGAAAAAACAGGTATTCGGGATCACTTTCCAGCAGGGGAGAAACGATTACACAGTAGACAGAAACAGCTTTGACAATATAGTTACAGAAAACAAAGACCTCACAGAAGAAGCAAAGCGCGACCTCATCATCGCTCTGATCACGCTCAAATATACACAATCCAATTCTGTAGCATATGCAGCAGGCGGGCAGGCAATAGGAGTAGGCGCCGGACAGCAGTCAAGGATACACTGCACAAGACTTGCAGGTAACAAAGCAGACTTCTGGCATCTCAGACAGTCAGATAAAGTGCTGTCACTTCCATTCAAGGAAGAGATACCGAGAGCTGTGAGAGACAATACGATAGACGTATATCTCGGCGATGAGTTTGATGATGTCCTGAAAGACGGCGTATGGCAGACACTGTTTACCGAGCAGCCTGAACCGTTCACTGCGGAAGAAAAACGCGCATACCTTGACACCATATCAGGAGTTGCTCTTGGAAGTGATGCTTTCTTCCCGTTCGGCGACAATATCGAAAGAGCGAATAAGAGCGGCGTGACATACATTGCAGAACCGGGCGGCTCAGTCCGCGACCAGGACGTCATAGATACATGCAATAAGTATAATATGCTGATGGCATTCACAGGCATGCGCCTGTTCCATCATTAACAGACAGTCTCAGGGAAAAAGGAGGAAAAAAATGAACATTATGGTAGTAGGCGGCGGCGGCCGCGAGCACGCTATTATAAAAGCAATAAGAAAGAATCCTGATGTTGACATCATCTATGCTCTCCCGGGAAACGGCGGGATCGCGCAGGACGCTACATGCGTGGATGTAGATGCTGAAGATCTTGACGGCGTGGTACAGTTCGCTGAAGAGCATAAGGATGAGATCGACTTCGCTGTAATTGCACCTGACGACCCTCTGTGCATGGGAATGGTAGATGCGGTGGAAGCTGTCGGAATCCCATGCTTCGGACCTGATAAAAAGGCGGCTATAATCGAAGGCAGCAAAGCCTTCTCCAAAGATCTCATGAAGAGATATGGTATCCCTACGGCAGATTATGAGACATTCACTGACAGAGACGAAGCTCTGAAATATGTGGAAACCTGTAAGATCCCGGTAGTAGTAAAGGCTTCCGGCCTTGCAAAAGGTAAGGGCGTTCTTATCTGTGAGACCAGAGAGGATGCTGTAGAAGCCGTTGACACCATCATGAAAGATAAGGTATTCGGAGCAAGCGGAGACACAGTCGTTATCGAAGAATTCCTTACAGGTCCTGAAGTGACAGTTCTATCGTTCACTGACGGAAAAGTCCTTATCCCTATGATCTCTTCAATGGATCACAAGAGAGCAGGGGACGGGGATACAGGAAAGAACACAGGAGGTATGGGAGTCGTTGCACCTAACCCATATTATACAGATGAGATCGCTGCTCAGTGCGAGGAAGAGATCTTCCTTCCGACTATGATAGCGATGAACAAAGAAGGCAGGACATTCAAGGGCTGCCTGTATTTCGGACTCATGCTTACTGAAGACGGCCCGAAAGTGATCGAGTACAACTGCAGATTCGGAGATCCTGAAGCACAGGTAGTTCTGCCGCTTCTCGACAGCGACCTGCTCGACATAATGAAACATGTACATGACGAGACTCTGGAAGAGGCAGACGTAAGATTCGCAAGAGACGAGGCGACATGCTGCGTAGTAATGGCAACAGAAGGTTATCCTGGTTCATATGGCAAGGGATATGACATCTATATTCCTGATGAGATCAAAGATCATGTATATGTAGCCGGAGCAGATCTTGCTGAAGACGGACATCTGCTCAGCAACGGCGGACGCGTGCTCGGCGTAACCGAAAGAGGAAAAGACATCAGAGAAGCCATAAAGAAGGCATATGAATCAGTTGACAAGATCACCTTTGATCATGGCTTCTTCAGACACGATATAGGCCAGAGAGCACTCAAGGCACTGGAAGACTAGGAGGAAAAGATGGTATACAGAGTCTATGTAGAAAAGAAGCCCGGATTTGACGGGAAGACCGCTTCGCTCATGAAAGAACTGTCTGAAGTTCTCGGTGTCAAAGGGCTTACCGGCATACGGCTTCTCAACAGATACGATGTTGAGGGCATAAGCGAGGACCTCTTCAGGAAGGCTGTTACCTCTGTCTTCTCTGAGCCACCTGTAGACGATGTCTCATATGAACTCGGATATAAAGACGGTGACAGAGTCTTTGCCGTAGAGTATCTTCCTGGTCAGTTTGACCAGAGAGCAGATTCGGCATCAGAATGTATCCAGCTCATCTCCAAAGGAGAGCGTCCTGCTGTCAGGAATGCCCGTATTTACGTCTTATCCGGCGATCTGACGGACGTAGAGGTTGAAAAGGTAAAACATGACAGGATCTACCCTGTCGAGGCGAGAGAGGCTGTTGTGGGCGCTTTTGACACACTTGAAACAGAGTATGACATACCACCTGCAGTTGAGATACTGAACGGCTTTACGGATTTTGACGACGAGAAGCTCCAGGCTTTCTCCGATGAGAAGGGACTGGCCATGGATCTCGCCGATCTCCGCTTTGTAAGAGACCACTTCAGAGAGGAACACCGTGATCCGACGATAACAGAGATAAGAGTGATCGACACATACTGGTCAGACCACTGCAGACATACGACTTTCAATACGACCATCGACTCAGTGAAATTCCATGATCAGGAGATACAGGACACATATGACGAATACATTGCTACGAGAAAAGAGCTTGGCCGCACCAAGCCTGTGACCCTGATGGATATCGGAACGATCGCAGCCAAATATCTCAAGGCAAACGGAAAGCTCGACAAGCTAGACGAATCTGACGAGATAAACGCATGCACAGTAAAGATCACTGTAGAAGTAGACGGAAAGCCTGAGGACTGGCTGCTCCTCTTCAAGAACGAGACTCCTAACCATCCTACTGAAATAGAGCCTTTCGGAGGC
>CAYMBU010000153.1:997-3447 GCA_964388765.1 uncultured Eubacterium sp. | reverse complement strand
TCTTCGTAAACTTCAAGAACGTTCAGCGTACGACAAGACGTAAGCTCCCGTTCGGAATCGGACAGATCGGCAAGTCATTCCGTAACGAGATCACACCGGGACAGTTCACATTCAGGACAAGAGAGTTCGAGCAGATGGAGCTTGAGTTCTTCTGTCAGCCTGGAACAGACCTTGACTGGTGGGCATACTGGAAGAATTTCTGTGTAGACTGGCTGAAGTCACTCGGCATGACACCGGAGAAACTCAGGATGAGAGATCATACGCCGGAAGAGCTTGCATTCTACAGCAAGGGGACTACAGATATCGAGTATCTGTTCCCATTCGGCTGGGGCGAACTCTGGGGTATTGCAGACAGAACAGATTATGACCTGTCACAGCATGAGAAGTTCTCACATCAGGATCTTTCTTACACAGAGGGTGAAGGCGAAGACAAGAAGACATATGTGCCTTACGTTGTTGAGCCGTCACTTGGCGCTGACAGAGTCGCTCTTGCATTCCTCATCGATGCATATGATGAAGAGACAGTTACAGATGCTAAGGGCAAGGAAGACACACGTGTCGTGATGCATTTCCATCCTGCGCTTGCACCGTTCAAGGCAGCAGTGCTTCCGCTTTCAAAGAAGCTTGCTGACAAAGCTCAGCCGGTATTTGATGAGCTCTCAAAGCACTTTAATGTAGATTACGATGAATCCGGTTCTATTGGAAAGAGATACAGAAGACAGGACGAGATCGGTACTCCGTTCTGCATCTGCGTAGACTTCCAGACTGAAGAAGACGGATGCGTCACAGTAAGAGACAGAGATACTATGGAGCAGGAAAGAATGCCTATAGCAGACGTCGAGTCATATATCGAGGAAAGACTGAAGTTCTAGTAAATCATTAAGATAATATTCAGAATTTCGGTGCTTGACTTGATAGGATATTACACTTAAGATGATAATCCGGAGTCGGGAAATCTTTTCTCCTCTCCGGATTATGATACCCGGAGCACAGATCTATTCTCTCGTCAGTGCTTCCGGAAAAAAACACACGCTTGATCCGCAAGATGAGCAATAGGGAGAAAATAGGATCAGGAATGAAAAAAGAACAAAGAAAGAAGAGAAGGAAAGGTAATTTAAAGTAAAAAGGGATTTTATGGACAAAAAGTACGTTTATTCATTCAATGAAGGAACAAAAGACATGAGAGCACTGCTCGGAGGTAAGGGAGCAGGACTCGCAGAGATGACAAGGATAGGGCTTCCAGTTCCTTTCGGTTTCACTGTAACTACAGAGGCGTGCAGCAGATACTATGAGGACGGCAAGAAGATCGACGACAGCATTGTTGCTGAGATCAAAGAGAAGCTTGCAGACCTTGAGAAGGTAATGGGCAAGAAGTTCGGTGATCCGGATGATCCGCTTCTCGTATCAGTACGTTCAGGCGCTCCTATATCAATGCCTGGAATGATGGATACGATCCTGAATCTTGGACTTAACGACGATACAGTCGTAGCTCTCGGTAAACTTACAGATAACGAGAGATTTGCTTATGACAGCTACAGAAGATTCATCCAGATGTTCGGTGACGTCGTTCTGGAGATACCTATGAAGAAGTTTGAGGATATCTTCGACGGTAAGAAAGCAGAAGTAGGAGCCAAGTTCGACGTTGACCTTCAGACAGAAGATCTTAAGGCTATCATCGAATCATACAAGAAGCTTGTAAAAGAAGAGATCGGTCGTGATTTCCCGACAGATCCTGAAGCACAGATGATGGAAGCCATCACCGCTGTGTTCAGATCATGGAATAATGACAGAGCTATCCTTTACAGAAAGATCAATGATATTCCGAACGACCTCGGTACTGCAGTAAACGTTCAGTCAATGGTATTCGGAAACAAAGGAAATACATCCGGAACAGGCGTAGCCTTCACAAGAGACCCGGCAACCGGAGAGAAGAGGATCTACGGTGAGTTCCTTGTAAACGCACAGGGAGAAGACGTAGTGGCAGGTATCAGAACTCCTGAGCCTATCTCACAGATGGCTGAGAGATTCCCATCTGCATACAAGAACTTCGAGCATATCTGTGAAGTCCTGGAACAGCACTATACAGACATGCAGGATATGGAATTCACAGTAGAAGAAGGCAAGCTCTACATGCTGCAGACAAGAGCGGCAAAGAGAACTGCTGAAGCTGCTGTAAAGGTTGCCTGCGACATGGTAGACGAGAAGCTGATCGACAGAAAGACTGCTGTTCTCAGAATAGAGCCTGAACATGTAGAACATCTTCTTCATCCTGTATTCGACGCAAAGGACGAAGCAAAAGCTGAAATTATCGCTGAAGGACTTCCGGCATCACCGGGAGCTGCTGTCGGAAAGATCTGCCTTAGCGTTGCCAAGGCTGTCGAGATGAAGGAAAACGGAGAGAAAGTCATCCTGGTCAGAAACCAATAGGAGATTGTATCTTGGGCTTTCCG
>CAYMBU010000153.1:0-987 GCA_964388765.1 uncultured Eubacterium sp. | reverse complement strand
CAGCACGTGGAGGAAGAACATCTCACGCTGCTGTAGTAGCAAGAGGACTGGGTAAGTGCTGCGTAGCAGGCGCAAGAGAGATCCTGATCGATGAAGCCAACGGCGTCATGAAAGTCGGCGATAAAGTGTACAACGAGGGAGAGTACATTTCACTCAACGGTACGACCGGTAAAGTTTATCTTGGAGAGATCACACTTATACCTCCTGATTTCTCAGGAAACTTCGGCCGCATCATGACATGGGCTGACGAGATCAGAAGACTTAAGGTAAGAGTAAACGCAGATACACCTGCAGACGTTAAGCAGGCTATAGAATTCGGCGCTGAGGGAGTAGGCCTCTGCAGAACAGAGCACATGTTCTTCCAGGATATCAGGATTCCTGCATTCCGTGAGATGATCCTCGCCAAGAATGAGAAGGGCAGAAGAGCAGCTCTCGCAAAGCTTCTTCCATATCAGAGAAGTGACTTCAAGGCTATGTATACAGCCCTGAAAGACCGTCCGATGACAGTAAGACTTCTTGACCCGCCACTGCATGAGTTCCTTCCTAAGACAGATGAAGACGTCAAGCAGCTCGCTCAGGAGTCAGGAGTATCTGAAGAGGCTATCAAAGAGAGATCAGACGCTCTCCGCGAATTCAACCCTATGCTTGGTGACAGAGGATGCCGTCTCGCGATCGAATATCCTGAGATCGCACAGATGCAGACAGAAGCTATCATTTCTGCTGCTATCGAAGTTGAGAACGAGATGGGCTATGAGATCGTTCCTGAGATCATGATACCTCTTGTAGGCGGAAGAAGAGAGCTTGCTTATGTTAAGGATATCGTTGACAAGGCTGCTGAAGAGACTATGGCTAAGATGGGCAAGAAGATCGAGTATCAGGTAGGTACGATGATCGAGGTTCCAAGAGCTGCGCTAACAGCTGACGGAATCGCTCACCACGCTGAGTTCTTCTCATTCGGAACGAACGACCTGACACAGATGACATACG
>CAYMBU010000152.1:0-3464 GCA_964388765.1 uncultured Eubacterium sp. | reverse complement strand
GACCAACATCAATCTGCCGTTCATCACAGTGACAGCAGACGGACCGCTCCATCTGGACGTAGACCTCTCAAGAGCCAAGTTCAATGAGCTCACAGAGCATCTAGTGAACAGAACTATCGAGCCTCTTCGTAAGGCCATGGCAGACGCAGGCGTAACTAACGCAGACCTCGCAAAGGTCATCCTGGTCGGCGGATCAACAAGGATCCCTGCTGTTCAGGAAGCAGTCAAGAAAGAAACAGGCAAGGAACCGTTCAAGGGCATCAACCCTGATGAATGCGTAGCAGTAGGAGCTGCCATTCAGGCCGGAGTTCTTACCGGTGAAGTAAACGATGTACTTCTGCTCGATGTAACGCCGCTGTCACTTTCCATCGAGACACTCGGCGGAGTAGCCACCAAGCTGATCGAGAGAAATACGACCATCCCGACCAAGAAGAGCCAGATCTTCTCGACTGCTGCTGATAACCAGACAGCAGTAGACATACACGTAATGCAGGTTGAAAGAGAGATGGCTGCCGACAATATCACACTCGGCCAGTTCCAGCTCACAGGCATCGCACCTGCTCCGCGTGGAGTACCTCAGATCGAGGTTACATTCGATATCGACGCCAACGGTATCGTAAACGTAAGCGCGAAGGATCTCGGTACAGGAAAGCAGCAGGCAATAACGATCACTTCATCAACCAACCTGACGGAAGATGAGATCAACCAGAAGGTCAAGGAAGCTGAGCAGTACGCCGCTGAGGACAAGAAGAAGAAAGAGAGCATCGAGGACCGCAACAAGGCTGAGACGCTGGTATATGAGACAGAGAAGACCCTTAAAGATATCGAAGGCAAGATCTCGCCGGAGGAGAAAGAGGGCATCGAGTCCGCAAAGGACGACCTGAAGAAGGCTCTTGAAGCTAACAATCCGGAAGATATCAAGGCGAAGACAGAGGCTCTGACAGAGAAGTTTAACGCTGTAGCATCCAAGATCTATGCACAGGCACAGGCTCAGGGACAGCCGGGACCTGACATGGGAGGAGCTCAGCCGGGACCTGACATGGGCGGCGCCCAGGCAGGTCCGCAGAGCGGATCTTCAGACGATAACGTAGTCGACGCTGACTACACAGTCGTGGACGACGACAATAAATAGTATGATCAAGTCACTATCCGGCGGTGCATCGGGGTCTGATATGGCCCCGGTGCACTTTGGGATATGCAGGTGAAGTTATGGCAGAAAAAAGAGATTATTATGAGGTGCTCGGCATCGAGAAAGGCGCCAGTGAGGAAGAGATAAAGAAGGCCTTCAGAAGGATGGCTCTGAAATATCATCCTGACAGGAATCAGGGAGATAAAGACGCCGAAGAGAAATTCAAAGAAGTGAACGAAGCATACAGCGTACTTTCCGATCCGGAAATGAAGAAGAAGTACGATATGTTTGGCTTTGCCGGAGTTGACCCGACCGCGAACGCAGGGCAGCAGGGTGGATACACCCAGTGGACCGGCGGCGGTTTTGACGGCATGGATTTCGGCGATATTTTCAGTGATTTCTTTGGCGGCGGCTTCAGTGGAGGATCGGCAAGAAGAAGAAACGCGCCGCAGAAGGGACGCGACATACAGCACAGTCTGAAGATCACATTTGAAGAGGCTGCGTTCGGAACGACCAAGACGATCAACGTACGCAAATATGTGAAATGTGAGAAATGTTCGGGAAGCGGAGCTGCGCCGGGCACACAGAAGCGTACATGTTCAAAGTGCGGCGGTACAGGTCAGATCAACACGGTAAGGAACACCCTGTTCGGTCAGATGCAGACTGCGACTACCTGCCCGGAATGTAACGGTACAGGCCAGGTAATAGATACTCCTTGTCCGGACTGTCACGGCACAGGCCAGATAATGAAGAATATCAAGATCGAAGTAAAGATCCCTGCAGGTGTCGATGAAGGAAGCGTGCTTCCTATCAGAGGGCAGGGCGAGCCGGGAAGAAACGGCGGCCCGAACGGCGATCTTTATGTTGTGCTTGCTGTTTCAGAGCATAAGCTTTTCCAGAGAGAAGGAAACGATCTGTATCTGGACATCCCTATCTCGTTTACTCAGGCTGCGCTTGGAGACGATATCACAGTGCCGACGCTTGAAGGAAAAGTATCATACAAGGTGCCTGCGGGTACACAGCCAGGGACGGTGTTCAGGCTGAGAGGCAAGGGCATCACTGATGTCCATGGTGGACGTAAGGGTGACCTTTATGTGAAAGTATCGCTCGAAGTGCCTACAAAGCTCAATGCTGAGCAGAAAAAGCTCATCAGGGAAATGGGTGATAAAGTCGGTACAGAATGCTACAAGAAGAAATCTGGATGGGCGCAGAAACTCAAGGACTTCTTCTCATAGATATGATTTGCTGCGCAGGGATGTTACTATGCCCTGCGCTTTTTTTGTAAAACAGACAGGAACAGGGATAGATGGAAAACGAAAGGAAGGACGACTGGAAACAGAGGACCAGGCTGGTGCTTGGCGATGAAGCACTGGATAATCTGGGCAGGGCGCATGTGGCGCTGTTCGGCGTCGGAGGCGTAGGCGGATACTGCGCGGAGGCGCTGATCAGAGCAGGCGTAGGGACCCTTACGATAGTTGATAACGACGTTGTAGATGTAACCAATATCAACAGGCAGATAATCGCACTTCATTCATCTGTGGGTCGTCCGAAAACAGATGTCATGGCAGAGCGTCTCAGGGACATTGCGCCCGAAGCTGAGATAATAAAGAAGCAGATGTTCTTCCTGCCGGAGACCGCTGATGAGTTCGATTTCCGGGATTATGATTATGTGATAGACGCGATAGACACGGTCAAAGCCAAGCTGGAGCTGGTGGAAAGATGCACAGCCTGCGGAACGCCGGTGATCAGCGCGATGGGGGCGGGGAACAAGATGGATCCGTCTAAGTTCGAGGTCGCTGATATCAGCAAGACTGAAATGGATCCGCTGGCAAAAGTCATGCGGCGCGAGCTCAGAGCGCGCGGCATAAGACACCTCAAAGTAGTATATTCAAAGGAGAAGCCACTAAAGTCAGTGGCAGAGGATGATAACACTTCAAGGCATGCTCCCGGGTCTGTATCATTCGTTCCTCCGGCTATGGGGCTTCTGATAGCGTCTGAAGTAGTTAAGGATATCATTGAGGGATCTCAAAAATGATCCCGCAGACATAACAGAAAACACGGGTGCCGCTTTGCGGCTGCCCGTGTTTTCTGTTTTGGGATTTTATATTTTGTGCCTTGATTTCTTTAATATGACGGCGTCAGCCGGCGGTCACCGCCGACGGCTCGCTCGCTACTCCGTAGTATCTGGCGCCGTGAAGATCTTTGTAAGTCTGTACTGTCACGTAATACTTCTTCCCTGACTTGAGCTTGCTGATGCTGCACTTCGTTACCTTCTGAGGCTTGGTGAAATGCTTCGCCTTGCTCAGATCCATTTGCAGGGAATAGCTGATCTTAG
>CAYMBU010000151.1:0-3480 GCA_964388765.1 uncultured Eubacterium sp. | reverse complement strand
GCTTGGATATTACAGTTCCTGAATACTGGTCAGGACATGTCACGATGACCTCCTCAACAGGCTCAAGCTTTCTTCCCTGTTCATCTCTGTGCATGATGACTTCCGGCTTGGATACCGCCAGCTCGTAGCCTTCACGGCGCATGTTCTCGATCAATATGGACAGATGGAGCTCTCCTCTTCCTGACACCTTGAAGCAGTCTGTCGTCTCGGTCTCTTCTACGATCAGTCCGACATTCACTTCCAGTTCCTTATACAGTCTTTCTCTTATATGCCTTGATGTTACATACTTTCCGACTTTGCCGGCAAACGGAGATGTATTGACCATGAAATTCATGGAAAGAGTCGGCTCTTCGATATGTATCATATCCATAGGCTGGATGTTTTCCGGATCACACACTGTCTCTCCGATAGAGATGTCCGGGATACCGGAGACTACAACGATGTCTCCGCATTCCGCCTGAGGAACTGCGGTCCTCTTCAATCCCCTGTAAGTGAATACCTGATTTATCTTACAGTTCTCAATATGGCCGTCGGCTTTTGCTACTGCCACCTGCTGCGCCTCTTTGATAACGCCCTGTGTAATACGGCCGATACCAAGCCTGCCGATATAGTCGTCGTACGCGAGCGTTGAGATCTGGAGCTGCAGCGGCTCTTCTCTTTTATCCGGATACGGCTTGCAGTGATCGATTATCGTCTCAAACAGAGGCGTGATGTCGAATCCGCCGAATCCCTCAGGAGTATGCCCCAGCTTGCCTCCGTCAGGTGCAAGCAAGACCAGATCCTTTACTTCTTCCGGATCTCTTACGCAGATACCCTGACGCGCTATTCCGTATAGTATCGGAAAGTCAAGCTGCTCGTCGTTTGCATCCAGGTCCATGAACAGCTCATAAACCTCATCTACGACCTCGTCGATCCTGGCATCCTTCTTATCGATCTTGTTGATGAGCAGGATGGGGTTAAGACCCTGCTCGAGTGATTTGCTGAGCACAAATCTTGTCTGAGGCATAGGTCCTTCACTTGAATCCACGAGCAGGATGACAGTATCTACTGTCTTCATGATACGCTCGACTTCTGATGAGAAATCAGCATGTCCCGGCGTATCGACTATGTTTATCTTTACGTCGTTATGCATTATGGAACAATTCTTGGAATATATAGTTATTCCTCTCTCGCGCTCTATCGCGTCGCTGTCCATAACGCAGTCCAGAGATTCATCCTGTCTGAATACTCCACTCTGCTTCAGGAACGCATCGACAAGTGTCGACTTCCCTGCGTCTACGTGTGCAATAACTGCTATGTTGATTATCTTCTGCTTTTCTGCCATACTCTCTCCAATTATTTGTAACTGTATAGTTTGTATTTATCCGGTGTTTCTGCTGTTATACTCAGGCCATTACCAGGCTCCGCCGCCGCCGCCGCCGAAGCCGCCTCCTGAGAATCCTCCTCCGCCGAAGCCGCCTCCCGAAAAGTCTCCTCCGGTGAAGAACCCTCCGCTGTCTACAGCGTCAGAGATGTCAGGCATCATAGATGACGCCGACACAAACTGGCTGGAACACGTATTGGCCATATTGTTGTACCACATTGCTGTGTTCAGTCTTCCTGCATCCTGACCCTGATACCAGTCAGGCTCAGGCACCTTCATGTTCTCGAATTTCTTCGCCCATGCCACTGACATCCCCATGACCATGGCATACGGCATTATGTTGTAATAATACTCCGGGTTCTCGTCCGAAAGCGCTACCAGGCGCTGGTGCTCCGCAGTCGCTATGAAGTTTCTGAATCCCAGTATCTTGCCGTAGATCACGGCGTTTTCTTTGGTCCTCGCCCACATGAATATTTCAAAGAATATTGCTATGGCAAGGGAGATAACGGCTGCAAGACCTATTGCGGCCGATCCTCCTGACACCATGACAAGTCCGACAGCACTGAGACCCGCAATGCCGGAAATTACAAGACCTGCGATGAATTTTCCTACGCTCGACACCCTGGCTGACGAATGACGGTTGTCATACGACGATGAGATCAGAGCTATTCCGATTATCACGAAAATAAACGGTATCCCGGCTCCGAACAGTCCAAAGCTCATATAATTCGAATATGCGGTGATCAGTATCGCTACAGGAAGAATCAGAGCGCATATCAATCTGCCGATACCTCTTGCCGATCTCGATCTGGTGGTGAACATCTTTCTTTTCCCGTTGTCGTACATTCCCATCAGCTCGTCTTTAGCCACTTTTACTGCGTCTCCGAATCCGCTCGGAAGATCATCCAGATCTGCTGTCTGCTCCTGCCCTTCTACTGCTTCCTCATACGGAAAAAGTCCTCCGAAGAGCCTTACAGCGAAAGTAGGCTCTGTATCAGGTATATCGCACTTTTTTACAAGCTCATACTTGTTGTTTTCGGTCTCGCGGATATCCATATATCCTTTAGACGCAAAATATATAAGCATGGACGAAAGGTCTTTGTTGTCGACTCTGCCGTCGATGATATAGCCGACCTCTGCCGGGGTGATGTCATCCGGAGGATAGAATTCGACCGGCTCGATGATGTCGGGATCTTTACCGGACACTCTCCAGAGAAACGCCATGAACAGTGCCATCAGAACAGGTATTATGGCTGCGAATATGCCGAGCCATTTTCTGCTCGTCACTCCCTTCCAGTATCCTTCAGGAAGCTCTGCCTGAAGTGTCACTCCGCTGCCCTGCGGAAGGTCTCTGGCTTTGACCTTCAGCGTCTTTCCGTCTTTGGAATACGATACCGCAAAATGGTCTCTGTCTGAAGCAACGTCTTCCTTACTTCCTGCCTGGCCCGTATAAAGGCCCACTTCGTCCCAGTCGATCTTTTCAGGCATATTCAGCGTTATTTCCGCACTTGATATCGGCGTCTGCCACCCTGTCGGAAGCAGGTCAAGGGAAAGATAGTCTTTGTTCTTGTCTTCGTCTTTGGTGCAGACCAGAGAATAAAGTATCCGGTAATCCTTCTGTCCTGTGAACGTCTGGTACGCGTCCCCTATCTGCAGCACCTGATTACCGTACGTCCCGTTTTCATTTTCTCCTGTGAAGTTGTATTCACTGCTGTAGTCACCGCCGTACACATGAATATCATCGATATCATAGAACTTTTTCTGGATAGGTATATACCTGTATATCCCATGATGCGGCGACAGAAAGTCTACTGTTATGTTTTCCTCATACTTCATGACATGTTCTTCTGTGACATCTATATTCACATCAAATACGTCTGTCGTATAGCTGTCGTCAGCAGCAAAAGCAGTCCCGGTGACGGCTGCCGCGAGACAAATGACCACTGCTGTCAGCACAGAAAGAGCAAAAGCACAACTTTTCATGCCTCTGGTAATTACAGCAAATGCCCCGGCTGTGCGTGCACGTGCCGGAGCATCATATCTACATGATCTGCTGATAATCTTATATTTACCTCTCGGGTCAATTAGAACTGTACCTTTACGTTCTGTCTTTCCTC
>CAYMBU010000150.1:0-3497 GCA_964388765.1 uncultured Eubacterium sp. | reverse complement strand
AGGAGCAGATAAACGGCCAGCTCGAGGCGGGATTTACACTGTTGTCTTTATATGAGGATACGAACGGTGAGGGAAGACTTCACGAGATGAATATACCGACCTATATAGCTATGCGTTCGGTAAAACTGTAAGAGAATAAAACTATGAAACATTGCATGATGAAAACGATAGAAACGGAAAGGCTGATACTAAGGGCTTTCCGGATTTCAGACGCAGATGCGGCGTTCAGGAACTGGACTTCTGATCAGAAAGTCACAGAATTCCTGAGATGGCCGGTGCATCGTGATGTTTCGGTTACAGAAAATATCATCAGGGAATGGACAGAACGAAGTACTGAGCCGGATTTCTACCAGTGGGCCATAGTGCTTAAGGAGCTGGGAGAGCCGGTAGGAACGATCAGCGTAGTGGATATGGATCAGGACCTTGATATAGTACATATCGGCTACTGCATAGGAAGCAGATGGTGGCATCTGGGGATAACGAGCGAAGCATTCAGTGCAGTAATCCCGTTTTTGTTTGAGGAAGCAGGCGTCAACAGGATAGAGTCACAGCACGACCCGGATAATCCGCATTCGGGTGACGTCATGAAAAAGTGCGGGCTGAAGTATGAAGGAACACTTCGTCAGGCAGATCACAGCAACAGAGGGATCGTAGACGCTGCGGTGTACAGCATCCTCAGATCCGAATGGGAACAGAAAAGAGAGGACCGGAAATGAAAAGAAGTGAAGTACCAGTAGAGCAGACATGGGATCTCGGGCTTATCTATAAAAGTCCGGAAGACGCATGGAATGAAGCCGATAAGCAGATTGCTGCCGCAGAGCAGCTGGAGCATGACTACAAGGGAAAGCTGAATGACGCAAAGTCGATAGTCGACTGTCTTCACCGTTATGAGGAGATGAGCGCCGCGGCGGATAGATTCTGCATCTATTTTTCTCTTGACAGAGAGACAGATTATTCAAACGCGGATGCCGTTTCAAACGCGAACAAAGCCGAAAGCATAGTTACTGATATTATGACCAGGACATCATTTATCGAAAGCGAGATACTCAAAGCAGACGACGATGTGCTTGAGGAAGCGGTAAAGACAGGCGGATCCGTTTCTATATATCTTAAAAAGCTCATCAGAAGGAAGCCTCATGTCCTTCAGCCGGAAACAGAGAAGGTACTGGCGGCTCTTGGAGAATTCATGGAGACTCCGTATGAAGTATATAATCAGGCGAAGCTTTCCGATATGAGATTTGACGATTTCACTGTAAACGGAAAGTCATACCCGATGACATATTCATTGTTTGAAGACGAATATGAATATGAGAAAGATACAGATGTAAGGAGGGCCGCTTTCAGACATTTCTCAGACAAGGCCAGGGAATACGAGAATGTGACGGCGGCGGCTTACAATGCCTATGTATGCAGAGACAAGAGGATCGCTGATCTAAGAGGATTTGACAGCGTTTTCGACTATCTTCTGTTTGACGAAGAGGTATCGAAGGATCTGTATGACAGACAGATAGATGTCATAATAGATAAGCTTGCTCCTCATATGAGGAAGTATGCAGAACTCATCAGAAAAACACATCATCTGGATAAGATGACATTCGCCGATCTTAAGCTTCCTGTCGATCCGGACTATGACCCGAGAGTCACCATGGAGGATGCCGAAAGATACATAGCGTATGGCCTTGCCGTCATGGGAGACGATTATGTTGATATGGTGCATCAGGCGTTCCGTGAGAGGTGGTTCGACTATGCGACGAACGACGGGAAATGTACCGGTGGATTCTGTGAAAGTCCTTATGGAGTGCCTGCGTCATTTATCCTTCTGTCATTCCAAAACAGGATGTCGGATATATTCACTCTCGCACATGAGCTCGGTCATGCGGGACACTTCAAGGCATGCAACGACGTTCAGGGGTATTTTGACACTATGGTGCCGATGTACTATGTAGAGTCGCCGAGCACGATCAATGAGCTCCTGCTGACAGGATATCTTGGAAAGACGAGCACCGATCCGAGATTCAGGCGCTGGGTGCTCGGGAACACGGTAGGGAACACATATTATCACAACTGCGTGACTCATCTGCTTGAGGCGGCGTATCAGCGCGAAGTATACAAGATCGTGGATGCGGGCGGAAGTGTTCAGGCAGATACGCTGTCTGGCATATATAAAGATGTTCTTACGAAGTTCTGGGGAGATACCGTAGAACTGACAGACGGCGCTGAACTTACCTGGATGCGCCAGCCGCATTACTATATGGGACTGTATTCATATACATATTCCGCAAGCCTGACGATCGCCACAGGTATGTACAGGAGAATATCTCAGGAGGGCGAGCCGGCTGTAGAAGACTGGAAGAGAGCACTTGCAGCGGGAAGTACTGTAACTCCTCTGGGCTTTGCAAAGATGGCGGGAGTCGACATTTCCACTGAAAAGCCGCTTAACGATATGATAGAATACATAGGGTCCATGATAGATGAGATGTGTGATCTTTCTGATCAGCTTGACTAGAGCAGTATGTTACCGCTTACAATGAGTGTTACAATAACTGTAAAATGTTTCTGTTGAAAGGCAGGTAAATATTATGGCAGATTCATTTCTGATGATATCCCATGACGAGGCAGTCAGGATCGTCAATGAAGCTATGGGGGTCGCGAGGCAGGAGATACCGAAGGGCTCAGTAGCGGATTATATACCTGAGCTGGGGAAGGCAGATCCTCAGAAGCTCGGGATATGTATTTATCCCCTTCAGGGCGAGAAGATAAAAGCAGGCGACTGTGAAGACAGATTCACCATGCAGTCAATATCCAAGATATTCTCACTATGCATCGCACTCGAGCTGCTTGGGCCTGAAAAGCTGTTTGAAAAGATCGGCGCAGAGCCTTCAGGTGAAGCGTTCAACTCGCTGGTAGAGCTTGATCTGAACTCCAACAAGCCATATAATCCTCTGATCAATTCCGGAGCCATAGCAGTAGCCGGGATGCTGATCGACGAGGTGACTTTCCACGATATGCAGATATTCGCGAGAGAACTCTGTGATGATGAAGGGATAACTCTGAACCGTGCCGTATATGATTCTGAGATGGCTACATGCTCCAGAAACAGAGCCATTGCCTATCTGCTGGAGAGCAAAGGCATTATTGATACTGACGTTGAGGATGCGCTGAGATTCTATACAAAGATGTGTTCACTTGAAGCAAGCGCCGAGTCTCTTGCAAATTTTGCCAACAGGCTGGCTAATGACGGTGTAGGCAACAGATCGGGCAAGCGCTATCTTTCAGCTGAGACCGTGAGGATCGTCAAGACATTGATGCTTACATGCGGCATGTACGACGGTTCAGGAACGTATGCTGTAGAAGTGGGTATACCGACCAAGTCCGGGGTAGGCGGAGGCCTTATGGCGGTGTCTAATAACCGCGCGGGTATTGGCGTCTTCGGGCCATCGCTTGACGGTGTAGGCAACAGATCGGGCAAGCGCTATCTTTCAGCTGAGACCGTGAGG
>CAYMBU010000149.1:0-3566 GCA_964388765.1 uncultured Eubacterium sp. | reverse complement strand
TGGACTCGATCAAAAAATTCAACCCGGTAACGGGCGAGATCCTTGGAAAGATGAGCCACATCGCTGTATTCCCGGCTTCGTACTACGTGACGCCGCCCGAGAGGATGGAGCGCGCTCTCAGGACGATAGACGAGGAGCTCGAGGAGCGTGTGCAGTGGTTCAGGGACCGCGGCAAGCTGCTCGAGGCACAGAGGATCGAGCAGCGGACCAGGTATGACATGGAGATGCTCCGCGAGATCGGGACCTGCAAGGGAATCGAGAACTACACGAGGCACCTTTCGGGGCTCGAGCCGGGGCAGAAGCCGTACTGCCTGATCGACTACTTCCCGAAGGACTTCATAATAATGATAGACGAGTCGCACGTCATGCTGCCGCAGCTCCACGCGATGTACCACGGGAACCTTTCCAGAAAAGAGTCACTCGTTGAATATGGATTCAGGCTGCCTTCAGCGCTCGACAACAGACCGCTCAAGTTCAGCGAGTTCGAGGACGAGGTGAATCAGATACTGTACGTCAGCGCGACTCCGGCGGAGTATGAGCGTGAGCAGTCGGGAGGCGTGACGGCGGAGCAGGTCATCAGGCCGACAGGGCTTCTTGATCCGGAGATCGACGTCAGAAAGACAGAGGGGCAGATCGACGACCTCATCAGCGAGATCAACAAAACGACAGCAAAGAACCAGCGTGTGTTCGTCACTACGCTCACCAAAAAAATGGCGGAGAGCCTGACAGACTATCTTGAGAAGGCGGGGATCAAAGCCAAATACCTGCATTCGGATATAGATACTCTGGAGAGGCTGGAGATAATACGAGATCTGAGGCTGGGGAAATTCGATGTTCTGGTGGGCATCAATCTGCTTCGTGAAGGGCTGGACATCCCGGAAGTATCGCTCATCGCGATACTGGACGCCGACAAGGAAGGATTCCTGAGAACAGAGACGTCGCTTATCCAGACTGTGGGACGTGCCGCGAGAAACGTGGACGGACATGTAATAATGTACGCGGACTATGTGTCGCCTGCGATGAAGGCGGCGATAGATGAAACGATGCGGCGACGCAAGATACAGCAGGCATACAATGAAGAACACGGCATCACGCCTAAGAGCGTTGAGAAGGGCGTGAGAGATATCATAGAAGTGACGACTGAAGCAGAAGATGAAGTCGCCGAGGCTGCGGGACGCGGCGGCGGAAAGCGCCTGAAGCCTGAAGAGATGACACAGAAAGAACGGCAGAAACTTGTAGCGAAGCTCGAGAAAGAAATGAAGCAGTGCGCGAAAGACCTGCAGTTCGAGCGCGCGGCTGAGCTGCGAGATATCATATTCGAATACCGGGTGAAATAAATTGCGAGTCTGGGGAAGTTTCCCACCTTCGCAAAAATGCGATGGTGGGAATCGTCCCCGACCTGCAGTTTTGCGAAGGCGGTGACAGATGACCGGCTCAGGAGATACAGATGGCAGGAAAACTGATAATCAAAGGTGCAAATGAGAATAACCTGAAGCATATGGACGTGACCATGCCGAGGGACAGCCTTAACGTGCTTACCGGGCTGTCAGGATCCGGCAAGTCATCGCTTGCTTTTGATACGATATATGCGGAGGGTCAGAGAAGATATGTGGAGAGCCTGTCGTCTTACGCCAGACAGTTCCTCGGGCAGATGGACAAGCCTGACGTGGAGATGATAGAAGGCCTGTCGCCTGCGATCTCTATCGACCAGAAGACGACGAGCAAAAATCCGAGATCCACAGTCGGCACCGTTACAGAGATCCACGATTACCTCAGGCTGCTTTTCGCGAGAGTCGGAAAGCCGCACTGCCTGGTATGCGGAAGGCCTATCTCAAGCCAGAGCGTCGACCAGATGGTGGACATAATCATGGGGTACCCGGAAGGGACCAGGCTTATCATAATGGCGCCGGTAGTAAGACGCCGTAAAGGTGAGCATACCAAGATACTTGACCGCATACAGCGCGAGGGATTCACAAGAGTCAGAGTCGACGGCGAAGTTCTGTCGCTTGATGAAGATGAGATCAGGCTGGATAAGAAGTTTGCGCATACGATTGAGATCGTAGTTGACAGGATCGTTGTCAAGCCGGGACAGGAAGGCCGTATATCTGAGGCATGCGAGCTTGCTATCAAAGAAGGAGAAGGGCTCGTTAATATACAGATAAAGGATAAGGATTTTGAGAAGGAGCAGACTTTCTCGACCAAGCTGGCGTGCCCCGAGCACGGAGCGAGCATAGAAGAACTCGAGCCGAGGATGTTCTCGTTCAACAGCCCGTTTGGAGCATGCCCTGCATGTAACGGACTCGGCTTCACAGAGAAGATCGATGAGGATCTTCTGATAGATAAGGACAAGACGATAGCCGGAGGAGCTCTCAACAGATTCTATATGTCAATGGAATTCTCCGGATACTATAAAGACATGGTCCAGGGTCTTGCCGATGAGCACGGCGTAAGCTTTGATACGAAATATGAAGATCTTCCGAAGAGATTCAAGCACGAGCTCATGTACGGGACAGGCGGCCGCGACATAACATACACACATTACAGCAGGACGAAAGCCAAGCAGATGAAGCATCCGTTCGAAGGCCTCGCCGCGAACCTGGAGAGACGGTACAGGGAGACAGGCTCGGAAATGATGCACGAGTGGCTGTCAAGATTCATGGTAATGAACGAATGCCCGGAATGCCACGGAAAACGTTTCAAGCCGGAAGTGCTTGCCGTTACGGTCGGGGACAAGAACATAGCCGAGATCTCAGACATGGCGGTGAGGGATTCGCTCGAATTCATGAGGAATCTCAAGCTGTCTCAGATGGATGCGATGATTGCACACCAGATAATAAAGGAGATAATTGAGCGTCTCAGGTTCCTTGTGGACGTCGGCCTGGACTATCTTACGCTTTCTAGAGCTGCGGCGACACTTTCCGGAGGCGAGGCGCAGAGGATAAGGCTTGCGACGCAGATCGGATCCGGCCTGACAGGGGTCTTATACATTCTGGACGAACCGAGTATCGGGCTTCATCAAAAGGATAACGCCAAGCTACTCGCGACGCTCCGTCACCTTACCGACATAGGCAACACTCTGATCGTGGTTGAACACGACGAGGAGACGATGTACGCCGCAGACCATATCGTCGACATCGGCCCGGGAGCCGGCATATATGGCGGTGAGCTCGTGGCGCAGGGAACTGTTGACGACATCAAAGCCTGCAAGGAGTCTGTCACAGGACAGTATCTGTCGGGAGCAAAGAAGATCGAGATCCCTGCCGCGCGCCGCAAAGGAAACGGCAAACACATCGTCGTCAAAGGCGCTGCCGAGAACAATCTGAAACATATAGACGTGGATTTTCCTCTCGGGAAATTCATCTGCATAACCGGAGTATCCGGATCCGGCAAGAGCAGTCTCATCAACGAGGTGCTTTGCAAAGGCGCGTCCAGGATCGTGAACGGGACGCATGAGGAAGCCGGAAAGCATGACAGGATAAATGGGCTGGCAAACATAGACAAAGTCATCAACATAGACCAGTCGCCGATAGGCCGTACGCCGAGATCCAACCCGGCAACATACACAG
>CAYMBU010000148.1:0-3583 GCA_964388765.1 uncultured Eubacterium sp. | reverse complement strand
ACAGTTAAAAAACGTTGGAAAATACACAAAAAGTATTTGACAATATGAGGAGGTAGCATATCACACAAGATGCGTTTTTTGTGTGTTCAAAAAGTATGTTTTAAGGGTTATAATAACAATAACAAAAACTGATCGATCGACGAAAGGGATGACAAGGTTATGAAAGGTATTGATTCTAGAAACAAAGCCGCAATAGGTATGACGCTGTTTTGCCGACTGGCTCTTTTGCTTACAGTCGTATTCTCATGCATGATCCTCATGGATGCGGCAGTATATGCAGCTGAAGAAAAGTCGGACATACGCCTCGCAAGCGGAACCGCAAAGAATATCACAGGCGGCCAGAAGAGCAACGTGTATTTCGGTCATTACAAGCAGTCCAGTGACGGGAAGGGCGGGTACAAAGTCGACCCGATCAAATGGCGCATTTTAAGTAATGGGGGCGGGAGACTGTATTTGCTCGCTGATAAGTGTCTGGACTTTAAGCCGTTTAACGATACCAGAGTAAGTATTACCTGGGAGAACTGCTCGCTACGAACCTGGCTGAACGATACGTTTTTTAACAGCGCTTTCAGTGAAAAAGAACAATCTTTGATTCCGATGACGACGATTTACAATCCGACCTGCGATGACAAAGTGTTCCTATTAGCTTTTGATGAATGTGTGAATTCAAGCTTTGGCTTCCCTATAGAACTGGACAACCGGCGCCGCATTGCCGATAATACAGATTACGTAAATTCACTTGCCGGAGGAAGGACCGACTGGTGGCTGCGTACGAGCAGTTACTATACATACAGACACGCACAGCAGGTGCTCGACTGGGGTTATGTCGACGATTTTGGCTCCCCCGTAGATTACGACTATGCAGTGCGGCCTGCTTTGAATCTGTCTTTGGGGCCTGTGCTCTTCACATCTCAAGCTAAAGGCGGCAAGGCGTCAGGCGAGGGTGCTGATACGATGACAGAGACCAAAGACTCAGGGACCAAAGACTGGAAGCTTACGGTAAGAGACGAGCTTCACAGTGATTTTAAAGTCTCTTATGTTGATTCTTTCGGCGGATCGTCAATAACGTTCGGCTACTTTGACGCGGTAACAGGTGATAATGAATATATCTCAGCAGTGATCCTTGATTCCGACAATAATGTGAAATACTACGGCAGGATCGGACTGGCGAAGCCAACCGATGACAGGGTCCAGTTTCTTACGATCGAAGGCCTGGAAGACAAGCTCGAGGGTACCGACAGGGTATACGCATTCAATGAGCAGTACAATGGAGATTACGAGACAGATTACGCATCATCATTAAGAGAAATCAAAATCGACAGATGTAACGTCACATTTCTTCCGGGCGATGAGGGCGTAGGTGAGATGTATCCTGAAGAGGTCATCAAAAACGGCAAGTATACTCTGCCAAAGTGTGAATTCACATCGAGTAACGGAGATCCGTTCCATATGTGGCTGGTCACGTCAGCTTCGGGAGACAGCGCTGCCTACAAGGCAGGGGATGTTCTTAAGGTCACGGAAGATATTACCGTAACACCAATGTTCGGTGCGCAGGGAGATACAAGGTTGAAGAATCCGCTTAAGGCCTCAGCAAAGAAAGCCAAAGTGGTACGATACAAAGAACTCAAGAAAAAGGCCCAGTACGTTGCTAGGGAGGACCTTCTCACCATAAGTAAAAAGAAGGGTTCTGTCACATACAAGAAAGTCAAAGTGAACAAGAACAGCAAAAGATTTACCGTCGACACCTCAACTGGTAATCTCAAGATAAAGAAGGGAACGAAAAAGGGCCTTTACAAGATCCGTATCAAAGTTACTGCTGCAGGGGACAGCAAGTATAGCCCAGGCAGCAAAACAGTAACTGCTAAAGTACGAGTGAAGTAATGTATGAAAAGTGAAAAGGGGGACATCCCCCTTTTTTCATGGAGGATAAATGAAGAAGAAATCGATTGTTTTGATCAGCATACTGCTGCTTTTTATAAGTCTGGTATTTGCAGGATGTTCACCGGGTGTAACAGATAAAACTACAGCAGACTATACGTATTCTTATTCCGATCATTCGTTTGAAAGGAATGGAGTAGCGCTGCATCTTGACTGTGTAAAGGCGGACGAAGTTACGCAGGATAAGCAGATCCTCCTGGTACACGGTGTTACATATTCTTCGCATGAATTTGATATTGACTACAAGGATTACAGCCTTGTGCGTTTTCTTGCCCGAAACGGCTATGCTGTATGGCGTGTCGACATTTCCGGATTTGGTCAGTCGGGTCAGGTGAAGGACGGCTTTATGCCGGATTCGGATTATGCTGCAGAAGATATCGCCGCTGCGGTTGATGAAATTGTCAGAATAAGCAAATCAGATAAAATCGATCTTCTTGGATGGAGCTGGGGCACAGTTACCTCAAGCCGTTATGTCATAAGAAACTCTGAGCACATTAACAGGCTTGTGCTCTATGCGCCGATACTAAGTGGCATCGGGGAAATCAAAGTAGAAGAGGCATTTCATCAAAACACATGGGAGCACGCAGCCGACGACTTTCAACGTGATAAAGACGGCAATTATGACAGCAGTATAATCGATCCGGTTATGGTGGAGATGTTTTGTTCAAGCTGCTGGCACTACGATGGTGGGCACAGCCCGAATGGAGGCAGAAGGGATTTGTGCGTCAACAAGAAAGTGAAGCTTATCGATCTTCCTGAGATAAACGTACCAACATTGATCATCTGCGGCGATAACGATCCGTACCTGAATTATGATCTGATAAATGAAGCAAAGCAGAGTTTGCCAGGTGGCTCCGAAACAAAAGTAATTCCCGGCGGAGCTCACGTGATAATGTATGAGAAACCGTATTACCACGAATTCCAGGAAGAGTTGCTTGCGTTCCTTTCAGATTAAAGGGGAGAAAACCGTTGTTGAACTGCTTACAAAAACAGAGGACTGGGGATTTGCCCAGCCCACTGTCGCCGATGTATACACTTTTGACTGCTGAATTTCAGTTTATGGAACACACAAATAGATATTTGCATGTCAGAACATCCTGTGGACTAGTGGTGGTCACCACAGCTAGGCTGCCTGTCGTTAATTGGCAAGGGTATGCCCAAATCTGTAGTATTTTTGAGGCCTGGAGTGGGATTTAACGACAGATGACTAACCTGTGATAGGGCAGTCACACAAATTACAGTTTATAAAGTAAATCAATAATTATTTTTACATGCTGCATCCAATACGGGATGCAGTTTTTTTGTTGCCAAAATGGCGGAAAGGAAAGTGAAATGAGTACGAATAAAGAAACGATCAAAGTTATTACTAAAGGAGTTGAGAGGCATTGTCATTGCCCTATGATCGACATGGTTGCAGACAGGGCTGCGCAGGTATTTGAACAGTCGATCGAATGGGATTATGACGATCGGCTTTATGACCTGGTCAAAGACCTCATTGCGGATGAGTATGTGAAGGGCTCTTGCAGGACTGCCATGAAGATAGTTGTGCTTGTGTTGAATAACGCAGAGATGTACAGCGAAGCCGATATAGTTATGCTTATCGTTGATAATGGAAGTGAAGATGCCTGCAGGCAGTTCATGGATC
>CAYMBU010000147.1:353-3638 GCA_964388765.1 uncultured Eubacterium sp. | reverse complement strand
CGCCCCGGGCCACCGCTTCGATCAGCGTCGTCTTTCCAGCGCCGTTCGGCCCGATCAAAGTCACTATCTCACCTTTCTTGATATCTATGCAGATATCGCGGATGATAGCTTTGCCGCCGTATCCGACGGAAAGATCGTCAAGCTTGACGTAAGGAGTACTTTTCATGTTCTGATCATCAGTCATTTGCGAGCCTCCTCTTTGCAATCATCATATAGATAACTACAGGCGCACCGAATATCGCCGTTACTGTACTGATATTCAGCTCGACCGGCGCGAAAGCAAGCCTCGCGACGAGGTCGCTGAACATACAGAATACCGCGCCTCCCATCATGCATCCCGGAATAATGACGAGCGGCTTGGACGTTCCCATCGCGCCTTTTACAAGGAACGGCACCGCGATGCCGACGAACGAAATAGGACCGGCATACGCTGTTACACATGCCGAGAACATGCTTGAAAGCGATATCAGAAGCACGCGGAAGAATTTGATATTCACCCCGATGCTCTGCGCGTAGGATTCACCCAGCTGGAACGCGCTTATCGGCTTGGACTCTATCATTGTTATCACAAGGCAGACGCCTACGATAGCGATGCAGATCCACACGTTTGTCCATGTCATGCCGGAGAAGCTTCCCTGCTGCCATCCGTGAAGGTTCGCTATATCAGAATCTTCAGCGAATGTAATGACGAACTCTGTCAAAGCAGAACAGATATTACCTACCATGATACCGGCAACAAGAAGCGACGCCATGTTGTGCACCCTGCGTGATACCGCAAGGATGAACAGTGTCGCTATCATCGAGCCGGCGAACGCCGCCGCTACCAGAGTAAATGATGAAACGTGCTTCATAGTCTGCATGAAAAGTATGAGCACGATAGCGACGATCATCTTCGCTCCGGACGAAATGCCGAGCACGAACGGTCCGGCGATCGGGTTCCTAAAAAACGTCTGGAGCAGAAAGCCTGACAGCGCGAGCGCGCCGCCGAGCACAGCCGACGTTATGATCCTTGGGAGCCTGATGGTCCAGATGATATCCATCGTCTTCTCAGTCCCCTGATGCAGGAAGATCGCCTTGGCTATCTCTCCGACCCCGATATGGACGTTTCCTGAATTGATGTTCACGATCGTGATTATCACGAACGCGACTGCCATCAGTCCAAAGATCGTGATACATCTTACTTTCCGCTTAAGATTAGCTTCGTGATAGCCCGGCAGGAATTCCTCGACTGATTCATTACCTAATCTTTCGGCATCGATACTGCGTTTCTCTTCTGTCATTTTCTACTCACGTTTACTTATATATTTCAGCGAATCCAGATCCTTTCCGGCAAACAGTTTGTGGAAATCCAGGATCATTTCCGCTACCAGGTCTGTACGCTGGTACATTGCGCTCTTGGTCACCCAGCAGTTCTTGTTCTTGACCGCGGACATCTTCTTCATAACAGGATCCTTTGCGATAAGGTCGTCCAGTGTCTTGACCGAGCTGTCGATGCTTCCGTTATAAATGATGTAGTCTGCGTCTATAGCCGATGCATAGAACTGCTCCATCGACATCGCCACCGCTGTACGTCCGCTCTCGGCGTCCCGATCCTTGAACACGTATCTTCCGCCTGCGATCTCTATCATCTTAGGGATGTAGTCTGTGCTTCTTCTTACAACGACTTTACCGTCTGTCGAGATGTAGAAGAACGCGACTGTCTTCTCAGTGTTCTTGAAGTCGTCCAGCTCTTTGATGGATTCCATCTGTTCGTCGAAGAACGCTTCCGCTTCTTTCTCGTGATCTGTAAGTACGCCGTACAGCTTGATCCATTCAGCTCTTCCCATAGGGTCGGACTCATAGCTGGCTCGGTCTACCATTAAAGGGATCCCCAGATCCTCAATCATTTCCTGTACTTCAGGGGTATGGTCTATCATGGTCGACTCCAGCGCAAGGTCGCACTGCTCGTCAAGCATCGTCTCGTAGTCTGGTTCACTGTATTTCCCGGCGTAGATTATGTCGCCTTTATCCATGGCTTCTTTCGGCTCGTCGAACGTCCAGCCTTCTTTCTTGACTGAAGACATCCTTATATGATCCAGGGCGTCCATGGAAACGAACATGGCCATAGAAGCTGTAGCAGCGAGGTATATCCTGTCGACCGGCTTCTGAAGAACGATAATATCGTCGTCCAGTCCTTCCGGTGCCTTACCGCCTTCAGGAACGAGGAGGAATCTCTGATGATCGTGTATGTCGATCAGATCGTAGTCGTCTTCGTAGTGGTATACGCTGAATTCTGTCGCTCTCTTGAGGTCCAGCTCAGACTCAAACGTAAGTCCGCTGATTTCCGGAGCCGAGTTCTCCTTCTGTTCTTCCTTCTTGTTCCCGCCGCCTGAGCATCCCGAGAGCACCGCCGCCACCGTCATGAGCACGGCAAGCAGCACTGAGATCAGTTTCAGTTTTCTGGTTTTCATTTCATTCCTCACTGATTCTTCTTTTTATCGTTATTTTTTACATATTCATCAAAAGCCTTCTCGGCTTCTTCTGCTTTGCCATAGATGGCGCCGTATACTTTGATCCATTCTGCAGAAGCGTAATTGGTCTTTTCATGCTCCTGCCTGTCCGCGAGCACAGGCACTGCCAATGCAGAGAATCTCTTCTGCAGTACAGCGAGACGCTTCGCTGTTTCTTCTGACTCCGCGGTCTCCTCTTCAGTAGACTTCTCGTCGACTTCTTCAGGAAGCGCGTCAGACGGGAGAATAGCCAGATTCGTCTTCTTCTTTACAAGCGCCGCGTAATCCGGCTTATCCAGGTCGCCTGCTGTCACGGTCTTCTCTTCCTCGATCGCTTTTTTGACATCCTTGACTTTGATATCTTTTTCTTCAAGGCCTACTGAGGCGATATTCTCAGTTGCTCCGAGATCTGCCATCATCTCCAGCACCTTCTCAGATGCAGCAAACGTCTTATCTGCCGGCTGCTGTATTATGATGCAGTCTTTGTCGAGTCCCGCCGGGACCTCCACTCCGTCAGGTACTATCAGGTAATTCACGATGTTGTTCTGATACAGGCCTTCCGTGATCTCATTCTGCGACTGTGCGATTATATTCCCTTCATCATCGTACTCAACAGTTCCCTGAGATCCGTCGTCAGATGCCTCTGCCTCTGACTTGCTGTCCGCCTTCTTTTTCTTCTCTTCCTTGTACAGAGCGGTATCACTCGCCTGATCGACCTCGATAAGGACTATGTCCTGCTCGTACTTGTAGATCTTGAAGTATTTCGCGTATTTGACTTCTACTTCTTCCTTGAACT
>CAYMBU010000147.1:0-343 GCA_964388765.1 uncultured Eubacterium sp. | reverse complement strand
CAGATTACTGGTGCTGGTCAGATGTCCATCGTCGCCTTCATCTGATGCCGTTGTGCCACTCTTACCGGCGCCGGCGCCTTTCTTGTAGATGAAGATCGAATACTTCACCCAGTGCGGCTGCGACATTGCAGTCGTCCTGCCGATGATCGTGTTGTTCGCATTCAGCTTTACAGGAATCGTGAATGTTGAATTACCGCCGCCGCTCCTGGAATATATCCTTCCGTTAGCCTTGAGCGAATCATACTTGCTGCTGCCGAACTCGATCGTCGCAAAAGCTTTACCGCCTTTTACCTTGATTTTGTTGCAGCGGATATACGAAAGTCTTACCGAGCCTCCTGACACG
>CAYMBU010000146.1:0-3717 GCA_964388765.1 uncultured Eubacterium sp. | reverse complement strand
CGCACAAATAAGGTTGAGAAGCTGTTGGATAAAGTGACAACAAAATGACAACACTTTTCATGTGAAATAGTATGAATAGAATCAAACAGTTCAATAATGAAATGTGACGTTACGAGATATCAAGGGTTGTACGGATAGCTATATCTGATACGATAGAATTCGAATAGAACGGCTGATATAGCACATAACAAAAATGACTTCACAAAAAGAGAACCATATCATACAATGAACATATAAAGGCAGCGGCTGCTGCGGAAATGGAGGAACTCATATGTATAAGCTATGGGAAACACTTGAAGATCTTAAAGGATATAAGTGGGTGGAGCTTTCTCATTCACTCAACAACGACAGCCCATACTGGAGCGGCATTCCTGACGGTTCGGTAGAGCTGGATAAAGTAGTTTTCGACTGGGGCAATCCTATGCTTGAATGCCAGATCCAGACATTCAAATTCCCGGGACAGTTCGGAACACACGTAGACTTTCCTGGACACTTTATAAAGGATGCGCCTCTTTCTGAGGAGTTCGGCGTACGCGACGCAGTATTCCCGCTGTGCGTAGTCGATATCACAGACAAGGTAAAGGAAGATCCGACCTATGCGGTACAGGTAAGCGATATCCAGGATTATGAAGCCAGATACGGCGAGATCCCGGATGGGGCTTTTGTTGCTCTCCGCACAGACTGGTATAAGAACTGGCCTGACATGGACGCTCTGTCAGGTATTGCGGAAGATGGAAGCGAGAACTTCCCGGGCTGGACTCTCGACGCATTGAAATACATATATGAGACCAGAAACGCCGCGGCGAACGGTCACGAGGCGCTCGACACAGATGCATCAAAAGAGACCGCGAGAGTCGGGGATCTGGAGTGTGAGCGCTACGTGCTCAAGATGGGCAAGATCCAGATCGAAGTGCTCCAGAACCTTGATCAGGTCGCTCCTGCAGGAGCGATACTTCTTGCTGCATGGCCGAGGATCGAAGGTGCGACAGGATTTCCTGCGCGCGTATGGGCCATCACAGAGTAGCGGCAGTCACAGAGCGGTAAAATAAGCAATATTTTAAACGGCTTCCCGTAATAGGGGAGCCTTTTTTATGGTATAATGCAGTACAGACAGAAAGTAAGAACAGGAGGACCAGAATATGTCATGTACAACCGTGCTCGTCGGCAGGAAAGCAAGTAACGACGGATCGACGATGATCGCCAGGACAGACGATGGTGATTTTGATGTCAACAAAACGATAGTCGTTCTGCCGAAAGACCAGCCGAAGAACTACAAGAGCAAAATGTCAAAGTTTGAAATAACGCTTCCGGATGACCCGATGAAGTATACTGCAAGCCCGAGCGTCGACCCTCAGTACGGCATCTGGGCGGCGACAGGCATCAACGAGGCGAACGTGGGTATGACCGCGACAGAGACCATCACGTCCAATCCGAGAGTACTCGCCGCGGATCCGCTCATCGAGCTGGAGAAGAAGGGAAAGAGACTGGACAAAAGGGCAAAGGGAGGCATCGGTGAAGAGGATATCGTTGTCCTCGTGCTCCCTTACATCAAAACGGCAAGAGAAGGCGTGAAGAGGCTGGCTTCGCTGCTCGAGGAATATGGCACATATGAGTCAAACGGCATAGCCTTCAACGATGAGAATGAGATCTGGTGGATGGAGACGATCGGCGGACATCACTGGATAGCGAAGAAAGTGCCAGACGATGTAGTGGTCGTGAACCCTAACCAGTTCGGGACAGACTCGTTTGATCTGAAGGATGCTCTCGGAAAGCAGAAAGAGCACATGTGCTCGGCAGACATGAAAGAGTTCATAAGCGAGAACGATCTGGACCTCAACCAGGGGAAGAATTCGAACCCGAGAGATATATTCGGATCACATTCCGACATGGATCATATATACAACACTCCGAGAGCATGGTTCATGGGAAGGTTTCTTGCCCCGAAGTCGCACAGCTGGGATGGAGAGAACGCGGAGTTCAGACCTGACAGCGATTATCTGCCATGGTCGCTCGTGCCTGACAGGAAAGTCGCGGCCGAAGACGTGCAGTATATGCTGTCCGGACATTTTCAGGGCACTCCGTATGACCCTTATACGAACCGCGACACAGGCATGAGAGGCATGTACCGCTCTATAGGGATAAACCGCACAGGAGTCACTACGATATGTCAGATCAGAAACGGCGTTCCTGACGAGATCAAAGCCATAGAGTGGATATGCTACGGGCCGACACCGTTCTCATGCTGGGTGCCTGTATATACCAATGTGGACGCGCTTCCGGATTTCCTGAGCAGGATCACCCTGGACGTTTCCACGAACAACCTGTACTGGACCTGCAGACTGATAGCGGCTATGGCCGACAAGTCATTCTCCACAACGATGCAGGATATTGAGAGGATGCAGGATGCCGTAAATATCAAGGGACGCCACATCATACGCGAGTATGACAGACACATGACAGAAAGCGGCGATTTCACGCTTACGGCGGAAGCAGACAAAAAGATCAGCCAGATGGTAAAGGAAGTGACAGGAGAAACACTTTCCAAAGTACTCAAGACATCAAGCGTCGAGATGCAAAACGGATTCAATATGAAAGATCATTAGAAGGAGAACAGCTATGGAAGAAAGAAGACCGGAAAACATGGAGCGTATCAACACTCCGGAACTCGCGAAGGCATTTATCGACGAGCAGGTCGCGGCGATCAAAGAGCAGGTCGGCGATAAGAAAGTGCTGCTCGCACTGTCAGGCGGAGTCGATTCGTCTGTTGTCGCAGCGCTCCTCATCAAAGCTGTAGGCCAGCAGCTCGTTTGCGTGCACGTAAATCACGGACTTCTCAGAAAAGGCGAGCCTGAACAGGTCATCAAAGTCTTCCGTGACGAGATGAACGCGAATCTCATCTATGTCGACGCAGTCGACAGATTCCTGGACAAGCTCGAGGGAGTCGATGATCCGGAACAGAAGAGACATATTATCGGAGAAGAATTTATCAATGTATTTGCTGACGAGGCGAGAAAGCTCGAGGGAGTAGAATTCCTGGCACAGGGCACTATCTGGCCTGACATCCTGGAGAGTGAGGCAGGCATCAAAGCCCATCATAACGCGGGAGGCCTTCCTGAAGACATCGCTTCAAGATTCGAGCTGGTAGAGCCGGTCAGGATACTGTTCAAGGACGAAGTCCGCATGGTCGGTAAGGAGCTTGGCCTTCCTGACAACATGGTATACCGTCAGCCGTTCCCTGGCCCGGGACTCGGCGTAAGATGCCCGGGTGCTATCACAAGAGACAGGCTTGAGGCTGTAAGAGAGTCCGACGCGATCCTCCGCGAGGAGTTTGCGAAGAACGGGCTGGAAGGGAAAGTCTGGCAGTATTTCACAGTCGTTCCTGACTTCAAGTCGACAGGCATCAGAGACGGAAAAAGAGTTTTCGAGTGGCCGTGTATCATCCGCGCGATCAACACAGTTGATGTTATGGAAGTAACTGTAGAGCATCTTCCTGATGAGCTGATCGACCACCTGGTACATAGGATCATCACAGAAGTACCGGGCATCAACCGCGTGCTGTTCGACTATACGCCGAAGCCGCCGGCAACTGTGGAATACGAATAATATGCTTTTAATGACTTTTTCATCTCGTAAAGGTGTATAATAAAAATCAATAAAAGGATTTTGTTCTATATTGTGTTTTGATATGGTTTGCCGCATTGTGCGGGGAGGAAGAAA
>CAYMBU010000145.1:0-3828 GCA_964388765.1 uncultured Eubacterium sp. | reverse complement strand
AAGGAAGGTGACCTTGCGTTCACGGGACCTGAAGTGGATAGGATGTCTGATGACGAGCTGAATGAAAAGCTCGAAAAAATCAGCGTATACGCCAGAGTGTCCCCTGACAACAAGATCAGAATAGTAAAGGCATGGCAGAAGAAAGGTGAAATAGCAGCCATGACCGGAGACGGCGTAAACGACGGCCCTGCCTTGAAAAACGCAGATGTCGGCGTAGCAATGGGTATCACAGGGACTGAAGTAGCCAAGGACTCAGCCTCCATGATCCTTACGGACGATAACTTTGCTACTATCATCAAATCTGTACTGAACGGACGCAACATATATACGAATATAAAGAATGCGATAATCTATCTGCTCTCGGGCAACTTCGCCGGCATCATTGCCGTGCTCTTCTGCTCGCTCGCCGGACTTCCGATGCCATTCACTGCGGTGCAGCTGCTCTTCATCAATCTGATAACGGACAGCCTGCCTGCCCTGGCAATCAGTATGGAGCCTTCAAATCCTAAACTTATATACGATAAGCCGAGAGCAAGAGACGAGTCCATCCTCGATAATTATGCAGTAACGACGATAGGCATGACCGGGTTCCTGATTGCGGCAGTCACTATGGTTGCTTTCTATATCGGCCTTGGAACGATCAGTCCATTCGGCCTGACACCGTCAGCTCCGGGTGCTGTTACCGCATCTACCATGGCATTCGCGACACTGTGCCTTGCAAGACTCTGGCACGGATTCAACTGCCGCGGACGTGAGAATATTTTCAAACTCGGCCTGTTCAGGAACATTTACACGATCGGCGCATTCATTGTCGGATCGCTGCTGCTTACCGCGATCATTACCATGCCGTTCTTCACCAGAGCATTCGGCGTACAGAACATCGAGCCTAGCCTCATCGGCGCAGTATGGGTGCTTGCATTCATACCGACTCTGATCATACAAATCACAAAAACCGTGAGGAAATAACAGACAGGATATAAATAGGAAAACACACTCCTCTTTCCAGGTGGAGTGTGTTTTTTGATCTTTCTATTTGATGGCCTCTCAGCCAGCTCTATTTGTATTCTGCCCCAAGATCCATGAACGCCTGTCTCGATCTTTCAATCATATCGTGTGCAACGCAGAATGAAAGTCTGACATAACCCGGGCCGGCGAATGCACTCCCCGGAACCACAAGGATCTTATGCTTTGCAGCCATATCAGTAAAAGCATTGTCGTCTCCGTCAGGTGCCTTCATCCAGAGGTAGAAAGCCCCCTGTGGCTTCAATGCTTCAAATCCGGCCTCTGTAACTATTTCGTACAGAAGTTCTGCGTTCTTTTTATAGAAATCCACGTCCGCCTTCTCTCCAAGACATCTTGCCAGAACGAGCTGCATAAGCGACGGAGCATTTACTGTTCCCGTAAGGAGGTTGCATGTAGTTATCGCGCCGATAAGCTCTTTTGATCCGTCAGCGGCGTCAGGCACTATCACCTCTCCTATTCTTTCTCCAGGAAGTGAAAGGGCTTTGCTGTATGAATATGTCACGATCGTATCATCATAATAGTCAGGCAGCCACGGAAGCTCTCCCTCGTGATCTGTATAGACGATCTCTCTGTAAGGTTCATCAGATATCAGATAGATAACTGTTCCGAGCTCCTGCTCCTTTGCCTTGAGGACCGCGGCGATCTCCTTGATCACCGGCTCCGGATAAACGACTCCCGTAGGATTGTTCGGCGTATCGACCATCACGGCTTTTGTTTTCGGAGTTATCGCCGATGCAAGTTTCTCACAGTCAGGATAGAACGAGCCATCGTCCACCGGCCCGACCTCAACGACATTCGCGTAATAGTTCTGGATATAGCCCTTGTACTCAGCGAAATACGGTGCCAGACAGATAACTTCATCATCAACGTCAAGTATCGACTTGAGTACCAGATTTATCGCAGATCCGGCTCCTGCCGTCATGATGATATTGTCCGGCGTATATCCTGTCCCGTATCTTGAATTAAGATGGTCAGCCACCGCCTTCCTTACTTCAGGGAAGCCGGCGTTAGGCATATAGCTGTGTACCTTCTGCGGGGCCGTGTTCGTGATTATATCGACTATTGAATCTCTTACGGCATCCGGCGCAGGCACATTAGGATTTCCGAGGCTGAAATCAAAGACATTGTCAGCGCCGAATTCCTGCTTCATTTTTATTCCTTTTTCAAACATCGAGCGGATCACCATTTCTCCGCCGATCTGACTCTTTATTTTCTCAGATATCATATTACTCTCCCAACGAATCCTTTATCTCTTCTGCCATCCTGCAGATCGTCTCACGGTCGTCGTCAGACGCGCTTGACATGATCGTCATCTTTTCTTCCATCACTCTCATATCCTGCATCTCTTCGAGCATGCTCGCCATAAGGTCTTTTGACTGCGGTGCCCATGTGCCATTCTCGAGGATAGATATCGTTCTGTTCTGAAGATTGAGAGCCTGCATGTCGTGAATGAAATCTTTCATCTTCGGGAACACTCCCATATTGTATGTCACCGAGAACAGCGCGATGTTGCTGTACTTGAATACGTCGCTTATCAGATATGATACGGCCGTTCCCGAGACGTCGCACATCTTCACATTGGTAACGCCTGACTGGATAAGCTCACTTGCAAGGACCTCTGCGCAGTTCTCGGTATGGCCGTACATTGAAGCGTAAACGATCAATACGCCCTTCTCCTCCGGTTCATATCTTGACCACTTGTCATACCTGTCAATAAACTTGTCCAGATCTTTTCTCCAGACCGGTCCATGAAGCGGGCAGATCATCTTAAGACCTTCCAGTTCCTTTGCTTTCTTCAGCAGGTTCTGTACCTGCATGCCATATTTACCGCAGATATTGCCGTAGTACCTTCTCGCCTCGGCGAACCACTCGTCGTCTATCTCCATTTCATCCGCGAACAAAGCCCCATTCAGCGCTCCGAACGTCCCGAACGCGTCAGCTGAGAACAAAGCCCCCGAATAGCTGTCGAACGAAACCATTACTTCAGGCCAGTGTACCATCGGCGCAAGATAGAAAGTAAGCTCATGCTTGCCAAGTGACAGTGTATCGCCCTCAGCTACAGTGTGCAGATTATCAAGCCCTTTGTATCCATACTGCTTATACATTCTGGAAGCCATCATGGTGCAGTAGATCTCCACATCAGGATACCTGACTACGACCTCATTAAGCGTTGCAGCGTGGTCCGGCTCCATATGGTCCACGACAAGGACATCCAGCTTGCGACCGTTAAGAGCCGCCTCCAGATTCTCAAGGAATCCCTGTCCCACTGCCCAGTCACATGTATCCATAAGGCATGTCTTATCATCTGAGATCAGATATGAATTATATGAAACTCCATCAGGTACCGGGTGTATATTCTCAAAAAGTCCGAGTCTTCTGTCGTTGCCTCCGACCCAGTAGATATCATCAGTCAATTCTCTTGTACATTCCATTTCCATTCCTCCTTGGCGAACCCGGGGACGTTTCCCTCCTTCGCAAAATTGCGAACCCGGGGACGTTTCCCTCCTTCGCAAAATTGCGAACCCCGGAAACGTCCCCACCTTCGCTTTTGATTATATCACATTGGACGGAAGTTAAGTATAAAAAAACGGAGCGCCTTCGCGCTCCGTCTCTGCAGTTATAGTAATGGTGATCGTGATCTTGCAAAGAATTGTTTTTATCCCTCGATCTGGATGTACTTGTTCTCTTCGATCTCAGACTTCTTTTCTACCTTAGGTATATCGATGATCAAGACTCCGTTATCGAACTTAGCCTTGATATCTTCCTGCTTTACATCCTTGCCTACGAAGAAGCTTCTCTGGCATG
>CAYMBU010000144.1:0-3850 GCA_964388765.1 uncultured Eubacterium sp. | reverse complement strand
GCTGCAGGAGTATATATTGGAAATGTCAGACTGAAGGGGAATAAGAAGAAGTATTCTACTACAATGACGATCTCCGGAAAAATGAAAGGCAAGAAAGCGAAATTCTCGCTGATGTCTTATCAGCATACCAAATATTATGGCTATTCAAAGAAAATAACCAAGAAGATCAGAATAAAGTAGTATCGGATGAATGACATAAGCCCTGGCAGGATCAATGCCTGCCCAGGGCTTTTTATTGTATTAACCGTATTGTCATTTTATGGTATAATATGTTCAATCAAAGTGTCTTCTGATTGGAGGTATGATATGAGACTTCTTGTTGTAGAGGATGAGGAAAGTCTGAATGATGTTATTGTAAAGCATCTTAAGAAGCAGGGCTACAGTGTGGATTCGTGCCTGAATGGGAACGACGCGTCTTATTATCTGGAGCTGTCTGATTATGACGCTGTCCTTCTGGACGTCATGCTGCCGGGGAAATCCGGTTTTGATATCCTGAAGGAGATGAGAGATGCGGGGAACGATACGCCTGTTCTCATGCTTACCGCCAGAGATACAGTGGAAGACAAGGTCAGAGGACTCGATACAGGAGCCGATGACTATCTTACCAAGCCTTTCTCATTTGATGAGCTTATGGCAAGAATCAGAATGATCACCAGAAAAAAGGCCGGTAAGAAGACAAATATATATGAATTCGAAGATCTGAGAGTCGATTCAGGAGCAAAGACAGTTACAAGAGGCGGGGTGAATATCGACCTTTCCGCAAAGGAGTTCGCTCTTCTGGAGCTTCTCCTTATGAATGTGGGCGTCGTTATGTCAAGACAGAAAATTGAAGAGCACCTGTGGGATTATGACTATGAAGGTGCTTCCAACATGGTCGATGTTTATATCAGATATCTCCGTAAGAAAATAGACGACGGTCACGACCGAAAGCTGATCCAGACTGTAAGGAGCCAGGGTTACGTAATCAGGTAATTGTTTATGAAACATCTTTCTATAAGAACAAGGGTAGCCATCTGGTATTCTCTGGGTATCATAATGATTATCGGCGCTGCTGTGGTGATTTTCACATCGGTGATAAGCAGCACCGTCACTTCGCGTGCTCAGGACACACTTATCGATTCAGTAGATCAGGTGGTTGAGCATATATCTCTTTCAGGCGGGAAGATCCATATAAGTACTGATATCAACTATCACAGGCGTGGATCTGATATCGCCATTTATAACGAGAAAGGTGTAATGATAAGCGGACTGCTTCCGGAAGATTTTCCTGAAGGAGTTCCTTTTGTTGATGCAGAAATACAGAAACGCGATGACGAGAAAAGCTTTTATGTTTATGACAGACTGCTGGAAAATCCAAAGACAGGAGATATGTGGGTACGAGGTATAAGATCTGCAGAGATGGAAGATATGTCTCCTGAGCTGGTGAGAGTAATGCAGATGTCATATATTATATTCCCACTTATGCTTATCATATCCATAATCGGCGGAGTGTTCATTACAAACAGAGCGTTCAGGCCGATGAAACAGATCACCGATACTGCGAAGAACATTGCTGAGAAGGGTGATCTGTCACACAGGATACCACTTGGTGATGAGGACTCTAAAGACGAGATCATCAGAGCAGCAGGCGTATTCAATAATATGCTGGACAGAGTGCAGAACGCTTTTGACAATGAAAAGAGGTTCACCAATGACGCAAGCCACGAGCTGCGGACACCGACAGCCGTGATCATGGCCCAGAGCGAATATGCTCTGGACAACATCGACGATAAAAAAGATGTGAAATCATCTCTGGAGACTATACATTCTGAATCAGAGAAGATGAATACGCTGGTATCGGAGCTGCTCACACTTGCAAGAGCAGACAACGGCAAGCTGCATCTTGAAAAACAGAGAACAGATATCAGTCTTATCGCCGAGGAATCATGTGAAAGAATGAGAAGCTTTGCAGCAGAAAAGGGCGTGGAGATAGTATCTGACTGCGATATAGGTGTATATATGGACGCCGAGCCTGTTTTCTTCGGACGTATCTATGATAACCTTATCACCAATTCGATCAAATACAGCAAAGAAAACGGTCATATTTATGTAAGCGTCAAACAGGATAATAATAAGATTACTATTATCGTAAGAGACGACGGGATAGGAATAGATGAAGAAGCTCTGCCTCACATTTTCGACAGATTCTACAGAGAAAACGCAACATACAGGCAGGACAGTCTCGGGCTCGGATTATCAATTGTAAAGCTTATCGTGGAAGAGCATGGCGGAGCAATTACATGCTCAAGCGTAAAGGATATAGGCACACGGTTCACTATCACTTTCCAGCTATAATAATCGTAACTTTTTAATTGAGTTTTAATAAAGGGCTTTTATTATAGTATCGGAGGAGGTAGAAACTGGTATGAGCGATATTACAAAACGCATACTGGTTGTTGCCGGAGTAATGGCTATAACTCTGGCTATCCTTCTTGTTAGTGTTTCCTGTTCAGCAGTAAACAAGAAAGTGCCGGAACAGACTACAGAACCTGAGATCACTGAGGAAGAGGCTAAAACAGCTGCGCTTGAGAAATGTAAAGTGAAAGCTGAGGAAGCCACGATAACCAGAAGAGAACTCAAGTTCAAATCGGGGAAGCCTGTTTACACTATTGTTTTCATGACTGAAAAAGGAAATGATGTTGTTACATATACATGCAGAGTAGACGGTCTTACAGGAAAAGTCGGTAAAGTCAGGAAGACTACGACAAGCAAGGCTGAAAGCAACACAGACGATCAGGCAGAGGATATAGATGAATACAGTGATCCTGATAATTTCATCGGGGTCAGGAAAGTAAAATCTCTTATCCTCTCTGATGCAGGTCTGGAAGATGAGAATGTAACATTCAGTTCTGTCAGACTTCAGAACAAAGGCGAGAAGATCGTATATGTTGCTGAGTTTGAGAGCGGGGGAATACAGTATAAATTTAAGGTAGACGCCGTGACTGGCGCTGTAATTGAAAGAAAGGTGCAATATGATGATTAGAGGGGATAAGATCAGAATGCTGGTCAGGATCCTGTCACTTATTTGTATAATGATCATGCTTGCCGGAATGTCAGCTCCATTCAGCAGCGCATCCACTGCACTTGATAGTGATCTCGATGTAAAGAGTGTCAGCTATGATCCGGATGAGAAGACGATCACGTTCAGGTTCGATCACAAAGTGGAATACAGAACAGATTCGGACGATGATCTGAATGTAAAGGTCAAGGTATACAGAGACGACGATACGATCTCGACCTCAATTAAGAAAGCCTACAAAACAAGGCTGATTCTAAATACAAAGAAGCTTAAATATGGATATAAATACGGATATGTGATCAAAGGTATCCGTAAAGCAGGTACCAAGTCATATGTGACATTGAAGGGCACATTCAGGGCAATTCAGTAAACATTAGCGATTCTGGTAGAAATGAATATACGATGTCTGATATAATGGCAATGTCCGGTATATCAGACATCTTTTTTATTAACAGTTACAGAGCAGGTGAAGCAATGCCTTTCTACGGTAAGAGCACAGAAAAAGGATACAGAGATTTTCTGAAAGATCTGAAGAATGATGATATCTCACCATTCGTGCTTTTATATGGGAAAGAACAGTTTCTGGTGGACTGGGCTGTTAAAGCGATGAAAGACAGATATGTTAACGCCGCTGTTGAAGTCATGGATTATGAATCACACGGAGAAGAAACTGACGCAGATACATTGCTCTCAAGCCTTGCTATACTTCCTGTCATGTCCGAAAGAAGGATGGTATATATTAGAGACTTCGCGCCGCTGAGCTCAGCAGGTTCAAGAACAGCAGGAACTGAA
>CAYMBU010000143.1:0-3895 GCA_964388765.1 uncultured Eubacterium sp. | reverse complement strand
TAAAGATCCACGGAAGAAAGATCGTATTCCTGGATACTCCTGGACACGAGGCGTTCACGGCCATGCGTGCAAGAGGTGCGCTGATCACAGATATAGCAGTTCTGGTAGTAGCCGCAGACGACAGTGTAAAGCCGCAGACTATTGAATCTATCAGCCATGCCAAGGCAGCCGGCGTTCCTATCATCGTAGCCATCAACAAGATGGATAAGCCGGGAGCCAATCCTGACAAGGTAAAGAAGGACCTTGCAGATCAGGGCGTACTGGTTGAAGACTGGGGCGGTGAAGTCATCAGTGTTCCTGTATCAGCCAAGACAGGAGAAGGCATCACGGATCTTCTGGAAATGATACTTCTTCAGGCTGACGTTCTGGAGCTCAAGGCTAATCCGAACAGGATGGCAAAGGGAACAGTCATCGAAGCGAGACTCGATAAGGCAAGAGGCCCTGTCGCGACACTGCTCGTATCTAACGGAACGCTCAAGTCCGGCGAGAGCATCGTGGCGGGAACATGTTCCGGACACATCAGAGTGATGACCGATTACAAGGGCAAGAAGATCAAAAAAGCCGGTCCTGCTACTGCAGTTGAGATCCTGGGTCTTACGGACGTGCCTCAGGCAGGTGATGAATTCAACGCTGTCAAGGATGACAAGATAGCAAGAGACATCGCTGAGTCAAGAGCTCAGAAGCTCCGTGAGGAAGTACTTGCAAAGAATGCAAGCACAACGCTCGACAAGATGTTCAGCGAGATGCAGGAAGGCGAAGTCAAGGAACTTAACGTCATCATCAAGGGCGACGTACAGGGTTCTGTCGGAGCTCTCATATCATCACTTGAGAAGCTGAACTCAGACAGCGTAAAAGTAAATGTGATCCATTCAGGAGTAGGTACAGTAACAGAGTCAGATGTCATGCTCGCGCAGACGTCAGGATCGATAATCATCGGGTTCAACGTGCGTCCGAGCACAGCCGTAACGACTGCTGCCGACAGAGATGGAGTCGAGATCAGGCTCTACAGAGTCATCTATGATGTCATCAATGATGTTGAAGCAGCCATGAAGGGTATGCTTGAGCCGGATTATAAGGAAGAAGTGCTCGGCAAGGCTGTTATCAGAGATACCTTCAAGGTACCTAACGTCGGAGTCGTAGGCGGCGCCTATGTAACAGAGGGCAAGGTAATGAGAAACGCTGACATCAGGCTGGTAAGAGACGGTATCGTTATTCTGGAAGGCAAGATCTCATCACTCAAGAGATTCAAGGACGACGCTAAGGAAGTCGCACAGGGATATGAGTGCGGCATAGGCATCGAGAATTACAACGACATCAAGGAAGGCGACGAGATCGAGTGCTTCCGCATGGTCGAAGTAGCAAGAGAGGAATTATGAGTAAAGGACACAGGACTGAGCGTATCGGCGAGGAGATCAGGAAGATCATAAGCGATATGCTGCTGAAGGATATCAAGGATCCGCGCCTCGAGGGCAGGATGATCAGTATCACCGCTGTCGAAGTGTCGGACGATCTGGGATATGCTCATGTCTATATTGACATACTTACTCCGCAGAATACCGGCGAGGAAGAACGCGGAGAAATAGAGAAGGATGTGCTTGACGGTTTCGACAGCTGTTCAGGGCACATAAGAAAAGAATTGAGTAAGAAGCTCAGAGTAAGACATGCGCCTGAGCTGAGCTTCAGGATAGACAAGTCTATGGAGTATGGAAGCCACATAGACAAGATGCTTAAGGATCTCGGACAGTGATCCGGACCGGCGGCATCCGATAGGAAAATAAAGATATGAACAACAGTTTTACGGAAATCGCAGATAAGCTCAGCGGCGCAGAAAGGATCTACCTCTTTCCGCATGAGAATCCGGACGGAGATGCAATAGGCTCGACCGCGGCGCTGTGCAGTATGCTTCGTGACATGGGTAAGGAATGCTATGTCATGATACAGGAAGAGCTCCCCGGGAATCTCAGATTCATGGATGACGACATGTTCGTCATACCTGAAGAGAATGTCGAGGAGCCCGATCTTTCCGTGGCCGTGGACTGCAGCAAGACATCAAGATTCAGCAAGCTGAAGGATCTGTTCCTGAGCGGATCATTTTCGATCGCGCTTGATCATCATGAAAATGAAGACCCTGATTGTGATATGAACTATATCGATCCGGGAGCGGCTGCCGCGGGAGAGATAATATATAAGCTGATGAAGGCGATGGACCACATGCCGTCCAAGAAAGAAGCGGAGGCGCTCTTTGCCGCTATCACTACAGATACAGGTAATTTCCAGTATTCCAATACTACGCAGGATACACACAGCATAGTATGTGACCTGTATGAGAGCGGGATAGATATCTCGTCGGTAAGTACAGAGATATATGAGAACGAGTCCAGGGAAAAGGTCATGCTGATCTGCAGAGCGGTAAGCAGCATGGAGCTCTTCTGTGACGGGAAGATCGCGCTGACAAAGATCACACAGGATATGCTCGATGAGACAGGAGCTGTCCTGAGCGATGCAGAGCCTGTGATCGAAAAGCTCAGATCAGTGAGCGGTGTGGAGATCGCCATAGTACTGAAAGAGCATGAGCCTGAGAAAGTATATGTCAGCCTGAGATCCAAATCATACGTAAGCGTGCTTGATATTGCGCGTGAGCTTGGAGGCGGCGGACACCCGAAGGCGGCAGGATGCAACCTCAGGATGACTATACAGGAAGCCGAGGAAAAAGTTCTGAAAGCTGCAGAGGGACATCTTGAATGATCATTGCCATATGGCAGACGACTGACTTGAATCATGATACCAGACGGAATAATAAACATATATAAAGAGAAGAACATGACATCTCATGATGTGGTAGGGCATATCCGACGCATACTGGGAGTAAGGCGTGTCGGACACACAGGTACCCTCGACCCGATGGCGACGGGGGTACTTCCTGTATGTGTGGGGCGTTCTGCTAAAGTCATGGAATATCTGGATACAGACCTGAAGAAATACTGCTGTACGATGCTGCTGGGGCGCACCACCAATACATATGACATATGGGGAGAGCCTGAAGAGGAAGCACCGGAGGAAGAGGTAGACCGGGTAACAGAGAAAAATGTACTTGACGCTCTTGACGGCTTCAGGGGAAGAATAAGTCAGCTTCCTCCTTTGTATTCAGCCGTAAAAGTCAACGGGAAGCGGCTTTATGAATACGCCCGTAAGGGGCGCGATGTCGATATTCCGAGGCGCGAAGTCTACATCACGTCTCTCGAAGTAGAGGATATGGAACTCGGACATGGATATGATTCATGGGTGCGCTTTTCATGTGAGTGTACCAAAGGCACGTTCATAAGATCCATATGTCACGACGCAGGTGAAGCTCTTGGTGTGCATGCGGTGCTTTCAGAGCTTGAGAGGACTGCAAGCGGTGTGTTTACAGAAGACACAGCGGTATCGCTTGATGACCTCAGAAATATGTGCGGCTTTACCAGAGAAACAGAGCCGCGCGGAAACCGGAGCCAGAAGGTCAGAGATGACGGGGGCAGCACGTTGAGCAATGATGTGCTCGCAATGCTCAGGCCGCCTGACGACGTGCTCGGAATGTTCGGAGCTGTGGATCTGAAGCCTGAGACGGCGCTCAGACTCATAAACGGCCTCGAGATAGAGCGACGTGCATATGAGATAACAGAATTTCCGGAATACAGCAGACACGAATTCTACTTCCCGGTGCGTGAAGAATACAGCCGTATGTACAGACTGTACAGTAATATCCCGGACGATATGGTGATACCGGGCAGGCCGGAAGGAGTGCAGTGGTATCCGGAAAGAAACGGTCGCAGATTCATAGGACTTGCGGAAATGAACGAAGATAACGGACACCTTATACCAGAGAAGATATTTATTTAGCGGAGAACAGCTTTGGAGA
>CAYMBU010000142.1:0-3900 GCA_964388765.1 uncultured Eubacterium sp. | reverse complement strand
GCTTCGATGCAGCCTGTTCCGCCGAAGCCGGTAAAAAGTATGTCCTCCCGTTTCTGGTCCAGCGTGGCTGTGTCACGGATGTAGTTCAGCACAGTCGTTATGCGCTTTCCATGCATCAGCAGCCGGGTCGAGTCGTGCTTCGGGTCGCATCCGATCTGCAGCACCCGTTCACCCCTCAAAGCCATCGCCGCCGAGAGGTTGGCTGTCAGCGTCGACTTTCCGATCCCGCCTTTTCCGTAAATGGCGATCTCTCTCATCTGATCCTCCGAAAATGGGTTTATCAAAACCAATTGCCTGCTTATCTCGAACAAAGCCGGTTGCCAGCTTGCCTCGAACAAAGCCAGTTGCCTGTCTGTTTTACACCGTCATTTTATTCCCGCCCCGTCTGCGCTGTCAAATACCGCAGTTTACCTGACAGCGCGGTGGTGGCAGATACGGAAATGGTGGTGCCTGCGCCACCGCCACCAGGCGTTGATGGTACTAAAACCCCAAAAATTTCTAATTTGTGTGGGTTAAATGTGAAAATTGGCATGTCCAGTACCATCTGTATTATCCGAAATGGTACTAAAACACAAAAAAATTCTGATTTGTGTGGGTTAAATGTGAAAAACGGCATGTCCAGTACCATATGGTTGAGTAACAACTGCCCGGTGCCGGGTCAACGCATAAACAAAAAAGCCCCTCCGTAAGCGAAAGGGCCGTTGAGATCTGGATTTTAAATAGTAGCTGTAGTTACGGCAGGGTTCAACGTTATGTTGAACTGCAATTATCATGTAGTCGTACCGCCGCAATACAGGAAGCGGCACTTATTTGGCCTGCACCGGCACGTATATCGAAACGCCGGACAGGGTATAGTATTCGAAGTCCATTTTTTCTACGTCGAATTTGTAGGCGCTCTGGTCGAACCAGTCGTTGAAGATGGCTTTCCAGGTCGCGCGGAGATTTTCAACGAATTCTTCGTGCGTCGAAGCAGTAGGGACTTTAAATACGGCGTATTCGGCTGCCGGGAATTCTATGATCTTGCCGGATGATGGAACATCGCCGCCGCATCCCGTACCGCTGGAGGGCGCGTCATCGGCGGATCCCTCGTCGGCGGCATCACAGCAGCATCCGTCTTTCAGCACGTTACCGTAAACGTAGTACAGCTCTCTGCCGTCTGCGTCGTGCATCCAGGCGCCGACTTTGGCACCAGATTTGCTGAACGCCTCTTCATGCGAAGCGGATTTGAGCTCCGGCAGATCTTTCCCGATCCAGTAGCCTCCGCTTTCGAGTATGTCTATCTCGCTTTCAGGACGGATGACGAGGCACTTCGCCTTGAACGAATCTTTTTTGATGATCTCAGGTTCCATTTTGTTCTCTCCTTTCAAATCGGCAGACACCGCAGCCCCGCCTGCATGCAGAACGGACGCGCGGTACTTTGACGGCGGGATGCCGTACATCTGTGTGAATGCCCGTGTGAAGCCGGACACTGTGTCGAAGCCGATCTCCATCGCGGCATATGTCACGGACTTACCCTCACCGAGCAAAGCTTTTGCGGCCAGAAGCCGCTTTTCAAGTATGTAGTGCGACAGGCCTTTGCCCGTCACGGCGCGGAAAACATGGCAGAAGTGGAAGTACGAATAGCCTGACCGCTCCGCTATGTCCGCGGGGTCAAGTTGATCCGTGAGATGGTCCGATATGTACTTTTCGGCGCTTTCTATCGCTTCTTTGTAACCCATGATCCTATGCCTCTTGTCATCTGATATTATATTACACCAGAACCGGCGCGCTTTTCCATTCTTGCGGAAATAATGCGGCCCCTGGTGACATTAAAATGCTATTAAAAATGGCTATAAGCATTGACGTAGGCGCCTCGTGGTAATAAAATTAAAATAGATAAATAGGGGATTCCATGTGCTCGTAAAGAGCTTTCGGGAATCAGGTGAGAAGCCTGAGCGGTACCGCCACTGTGATAAGTGAGCAGTATTTGTGCGTGAGCGTGCAGAATTGCCTGTAATTGTGTTCGACGACATGTTTCAGTATGCGCGTTCAGTGAAAGCCGTGCATTCACTGTTTCAACGGGAAGGATCTACGGCAAGCAGATATTGTTTTGATCTTTAAGTCAGGAGACCTGCGTGGAATCGGCCAAAGCAAACGGTCTATTTGCGTTGTTGGTTTTATGCAGCAAAAACGGGCTGCGGCATAATTCGCCGCAGTTTTTTATTTAGACCGCAAGTTAGTTTTTATCAAAGGGAGGAAGATGAAGATGAAGAAACTAACAAGATTGATTGCAGGATTGTCAGTCCTTGCGGTACTGATGGTCTGCATGACTGCAGTGTCGTTCGCGGGGACTGCAGAAGACAAAGTAACGGTAAGCTACCGTGCTGCTGAAGTGGGCAGCTTTATCTCACTCAATGAGACACTCACAGTTCAGGGAGATCTGACAGAGACTTATTTCCCTGATGTGGCAGAGTTCGAGCCTGATGGAGTTTCCTATCTGGATGCGATCGTAGCCGATCATATCGCTCTCTATGGAGCAGATAAGCTTGCTGAGAATCTTGAGGTGTTCAAGAGTGACGGGTATGCTTGGATAAATAAGGCGTACGGAAAGAGCCTTCTGGCTACCATAAACGGCTGGAATTACATAAACTCAGTTCATGAGAATATCAGCGATAATGATGAGCTTGTATTACTTCTGTATAACGACGGAGATTGGAAAAAGACATATCTGCGCTTTGATAAAGCTGCTTTTACAGCTCTTCCTAATGAAGACCTTGTATTGAACGTAACCGCGACATCATATGGCCTTGATTACACACCGGACAGCGTGACTTTATATGCTATTGAAGAAGGAACAGGCAAATTCGTTGAGCTTCCAGCAGAATATAATGAAGGCAAGATCACGGTCAAGTTCCCGGAGAAGGGACTTTACAAGATTACTGCAAGTGGTAAGGTGACTTATGATCCATATGATGGAGCCGTAACAACTGACTGCTTTGGCGCGTATGCTGAAGTAAAAGTCGGCAAATCTGTGGAAGTCGTCTTCCAGGCAGTCGACGCAGAGAAATACACGACTATCAACAGCGGCCTTGAAGTATATAACTACATGGCTGAGCAGTTCTTCCCTGAAGTAGCCAAGTATGAGCCGGAGAATGAGGAACCGTCATTCCTTGACGCTATTGTTGCTGCACATGTAGTTGAATATGGTGCAGATAAAGTGACAGAGCATATGGGCGCTATTGATACAGGGACTCTCGCTTGGGTCACAAAAGCGTTTGATCAAGATTTGCTTGGTGCAGTTAATGGTAAACGCTATATAGATCCAATAAATGAAGCTGTAAAGAATGGAGATTTCCTGTCAGCGCTTTTGTATAATGATGGCAATTATAACAGGACATTCGCATATTTTGATAAGGATGAGTATACAACCACAGTAGGGAAACCGCTCTCAGTTAAGATAACAGCCACTTCATACGGAACAGATTATACTCCTGACAGCGCAACTATCGGAACAGTAGATTTCAATGACTTTCATATCACAGACATGGATACGCAATATGCGAACGGAGTAGCCAAAGTAACTTTCAAGAAAGTTGGCACATATGTTATCACAGCTAGAGGTAAAGTGACAACAGAATATGCAACATCTGATCACATGGGAGCTTTTGCTGTAGTTACAGTCAACAAGGGAACTAACCCGCTGACAGCAAAGGGCAAGACAGTCAAGGCTTCTTCAAAGAAGAAGATGATATTCACTGCCAAGAAGGCGTTCACAGTCAAGAAGAATCAGGGTAAAGTCACCTACAAGAAGGCTTCCGGAAACAGTAAGATCACAGTCAGCAAGGCTGGTAAGGTTACTGTTAAGAAAGGCCTGAAGAAAGGCAAGACATACTCGATCAAAGTCAAGGTAACAGCTGCCGG
>CAYMBU010000141.1:754-3918 GCA_964388765.1 uncultured Eubacterium sp. | reverse complement strand
CTGGCAGGCGTGTGGCGTCAGGATAAAGGGGATATTTATATTGACGGAGAGGAAGTCTGGGAAAATGAGGGACTTAAATCCAGGATCGGTGTGATACACGACGATCTCTACTTTCCTTCCGGATATACTCTTAAAAACATGAGCTCGATGTACAGCGCGGCATATCCGAAATGGAATGCGGACAGATTCCACGAAATGACAAGGATCCTCAGGCTCGACGAGAAGAGAAGGGTCAGCACTTTCTCCAAAGGCATGAAAAAGCAGGCGATGTTCTGCCTCGTGATGTCAACCATGCCGGACTACCTGCTGCTTGATGAGCCGCTCGACGGGCTCGACCCTATCGTGAGAAAGCTCGTGTGGAGGTTTTTGATCGATGACGTGGCGGACCGCGGCATGACCGTGCTCGTCTCCTCACATAACCTGAAGGACATGGAAGAGATCTGCGACCACATCGGCATCATATCGAACGGAAAGATGGTGCTTGAGCGTGACCTTGACACGATCAAAACGAGCCTTCACAAGATCCAGGTATCGTTCGGGAGCAGCAATGATACAGCCGGCCAGAGCGAAATAGAAGAAACAGAAAGCGCCGCAGGCCTTAATCCATATAAAGGACTGAACATACTGCACAAAGAAAGCCGCGGAGCCGTGGACCTCCTGATAATCGACAACGACATCGAGGAGGCGCGCGCGATAATCAACAGGAGCGAGCCGGTATTGTTCGACATACTTCCTCTTTCACTTGAAGAGGTATTCATTTATGAGCTGGGAGGTGAAAACGATGAGATCAGAAAACTTGTCTTCTAATAAAGGATCGTTGTTCGGCCTTTCGGGCATGTGGGTGAAAACACTTTACCGCCGCGACCTCATAGTGGCGTTCGTAGCGTTTCTGGCATTCTTCAGCGTGACGATACTTCCGCTGATCCTGAGCTTCAATGAGTTCGGCAACGTCTCCGAATACTTTGTATCAGTTATGCAGAGTACGTTTTCACCGGTACCATTCATCGCTGCGATCTATGCTATAGCGCTTTCAGTGATGCTGTTCGACTACCTGCACGGGACCGCATCCGCGGCGGGGATCCATTCTTTCCCTGTTACCCGCGGCAAGCTGTTCAGGAGCACTGTGCTTACTGGGACCGTACTGCTTCTGCTTCCGGTCCTGCTGACAGGGATACTTCTGTTCGTATTCGGCCGGATCATGCCGCCTTCAGTACACAGCAACGTCGTGGCTGACCCTGCCAGAGTCCTTTCTGCAGTGAATGTCCTGAAATGGTTCATTGATACCGCCATCGGATCTCTGTTCACTTTCGCTGTAGCAAACCTGGCCGGGATCATTGCGGGCAAGAATATCATACACGCCCTGCTCGCATACCTGCTGAACGGGATCGCGGCAGTAACCTGTGTGATAATCGACACATACGCAAACGCATTCATTCTCGGAGTTGAAGGCACTCCGTTCATGCGGCTGGCCACAAAGACTCATCCGTTCCTGTGGTTCATGGCAGAGCGCGAAGGCATGCTGACATTCGACTGGATGATAGTCATATTCATAGCCGTGACGGTCGTGATCACCATATTTACAGGCCTGCTGTACAAAACGATAAAGCTTGAGCGCGAGCAGGACGCGACAGTATTCCCGCTGGTAAGCGACCTTCTGGTCATCTACTGCTCATTCTGTTCCCTGTCCGGCATCGGACTTATATGCGCGCAGCTCATGGCTCAGGAAAGCGCAACGCTTCCTGTCATGCCTTTCCTCATCGGCGGCCTGATCGGAAGCATACCATCCTTCATAATATACAGGATGATCGCAGAGAGCTCAGTCCGCATATTCAACATGAGAAGCGTCATCAACCTCGCTGCACTTGCTGCAGTGACGGCCGTGGTCATAGCGCTTACATGCTTTGATATAACAGGACGGACGAACAGGATCCCTGATGCTTCTGAAGTATCCAGAGTACAGATCACTGCGATGGCTCCATTCGAAAGCAGCGATCTCTCGCTGTCAGACAGCCAGTCGGTCAACGATGTTATCGACCTTCACAAAGCTGTTCTTGACAGTAAGGAAAAAACAAATGCTTACAGCGACAGTTCTCTCATGACTGTAAAAATGAGCTATTCAATGAAGAATGGAACAACGCTTGACCGGACATATTATATCAGGCGTGATGACGATGATGTTAACAGCGCAGCAGAAAAGCTATGTTCAGGAGACGAATATCAGTCAAAGCTCGAGGTATATATCCGCAAGCTGATCCTGAATGCCGACTACGCATCAGTTTACACCGGAAAAGCAGAGGCCAAAATCGCCGACGAGGATATCAGGCCGCTTCTCATGGCATATCTCAAAGACACCAGAGCCAACGGCTTTACGTATTATTCCGGACTGGAGGGGAAAATTCTGACAATCGACAATGAACAGGACTATGCCAACAAAAAGACCGGCGTGATCAATATCTCTCACGAAATGGATGAAAACTGGACAGAGGAGATGGAATCACTCAACGCCGGCCTCAGTTTCGGAAAGAAAGACAGCCACGTTCACAGCTTCCTGAAGAAAAAGGGATATGAGAAAGAGATCACCAGACAGGAAGCGAAATTCGACGGTATTTCAGAATAGTATCCGGCTGTGGCAAAGACCAGGAAAAAAGTTAGTCACTTTTGACTAACTTTTTCTTTTTTTACTGCCAACTTTTGCAATGGTCATGGCCTGAAACAGCCGAAAGTTGGTGACAAAAACGTTTTTTGTTAGTCAAAAGCAACCAACCTGGTCATTTTATTCCCGATTTGATGTTACAATAAAGGCAGGAAAGTGAGGGTATGGAAATGATCTCATGTTTAACTGACACAATGACTTTGATGAACGGGGTGAAGATCCCCGGCATCGGCTTCGGAACATATAAATCTGTCGACGGGAATGACGCCGAGGAAAGCGTCCGGACCGCCATCGGCGCCGGCATGCGCCACATCGACTGCGCCTCGTTCTATAAGAATGAAGATGGTTCAGGGCGCGGCATCGCCCGCGGAATGGAAGAGAATGGCCTCCGCCGCGGGGATCTGTTCGTGACGAGCAAAGTCTGGACAAGCGACAAGGCATACGACGACGCGATAAGATCCTGTAAACAGAGTCTGTCAGATCTCGGCCTGGAATATCTGGATCTTCTCCT
>CAYMBU010000141.1:0-744 GCA_964388765.1 uncultured Eubacterium sp. | reverse complement strand
CTGGTCCACTGGCCGGCCGACGACCACGCTTACCCGGACTGGAAAGAGATCAACTTCGGTACATGGCGCGCGTTCACCGACCTGTATAAGGACGGCCTGGTCCGCGCGATCGGCGTGTCCAATTTCTGGCCGGAACATCTGGAGCCGCTCATGGATACAGAAGTCCCGCCGATGGTCAACCAGTTGGAATATCACCCCGGCTACATGCAGAACGGCGAAGGTGGGGACGTTTCTCCCCTTCGCAATTTTGCGAATGCGGGGACACATGACAGACATCCCGGCTCCGGCTTTTGTCCGGAAGATGTGCCGGCATACTGCAAGGAACGAGGCATAGTCGTCGAGGCGTGGAGCCCGCTCGGCCGCGCAAAAGTGCTGCAGGATCCTCTGCTGTTATCACTGGCTGAGAAATACGGCAAGTCGACTTCGCAGATCTGCCTCCGCTGGGAGATCCAGCATGAAATAATACCGCTCCCCAAGTCTGTGCATGAGGAGCGGATAATAGAAAATACCCGGGTATTTGATTTTGAGCTGGATGATGACGACATGGAGATGATCGATTCCATGCCGATCACCGGTTTTTCGACGCATACGCCGAAAGACGTGCCATGGTGATGATGCGCCGGTTATACAAATCAGCGGCTTTTGATGAGAAATCCATACAAAACGCAGAAAAAGATGCTATTTGTAAAAAATAAAGCTCCAAAAAGCCGCTAATTCGGCAGGCTTTTTATACAACTCGCACAC
>CAYMBU010000140.1:0-3939 GCA_964388765.1 uncultured Eubacterium sp. | reverse complement strand
AGCTCGGATACAAGAACGTATTCGTAGGAACAGTTGAAGGAAATCCTGCTGACACAGCTCTTCCGGAAGTCAAGAAGGCTGTAGAAAAGGCCGGATACAAGAAGGTCATCCTTCGTCCTATGATGGTAGTTGCAGGCGACCACGCCAACAACGACATGGCTGGTGATGAAGAAGGTTCATGGTACTATGGATTCGTAAACGGCGGTGAATTCGAGGTAGAAGGAGCTGACGAACCTGTAGATACAGGTGACGGATTCGGTGCTGACAACGTTTCATGCCAGATCGAAGGACTCGGCAGGATCGCTGACATCCAGAAGATCTACGTACAGCATACAGCTGACGCTCTTAAGTAATCGGGCATTGAATGAACATTACAGACAGTAAAGAAACGGCAGGAAGAAAGATCAGTAATAGTTAAAGCTGTCCCGGGCGGGGAGACCCGCCCGGGCTTTACTGCGTTTAAGGAAGAAAGAGTATTTACATGAATAAGAGGATCTTTTCGGCGGTATGTGTGATCATGCTGCTTGTAATGATTTTGATGACAGGGTGCGGAAACGGCGGAAAACAGCAGGCGGAGAAGCCGGAACTTGAAGACGGCGTCTATACGGCAACGTTCAAGTCAGGGCATCCGATGTTCCACGTGAACGACGCTAACAACGACAGAGGTGTATTGACGGTAAAGGACGGAAAGATGACGATCCACGTCAGCCTCCAATCGAAGAAGATCATCAAACTGTTCTACGGGACTAAAGAAGAAGCGCAGAAACCGGGAGCAGAGCTTATCCAGCCGACCGAAGACAAGATCGTATATGACGACGGATATGAGGATGAAGTATATGGATTCGACGTTCCTGTCCCATATCTTGATAAAGAATACGACGTATCGCTTCTCGGGACACACGGTAACTGGTATACGCATCAGGTGGTCGTATCAGATCCGGTTCCGGGGGATGACCTCCACGCAGGTTCAGAAATGGATCTGGAGGACGGAGAATATGAAGCGGATCTTACTCTTGAAGGCGGTACAGGAAAGGCTTCGGTCGACAGTCCTGCAAAGCTCGTTGTGAAGGACGGCAAAGCGGTACTCACCGTAGTATGGTCAAGCTCATATTATGACTACATGAAAGTAAACGGAAAGAAATACAAGCCGGTCAACGAGGAAGGTAATTCGACATTTGAGATACCGGTGACCAAGCTCAACGAGCCTATGGATATCATCGGTGACACAACGGCCATGAGTCAGCCGCATGAGATAGAATACAAACTGACAGTGTCAGTAAAAGAATAGATCAATGTAAAAGAACGACAGGGTGCCGGAACCAGAACGGCGCCCTTGTTTCAGTTTTAAGGAGGAAGAACAATGAGTGATAAAGGTATATTCTACGGCGTAAGTATCGGCCCCGGCGACCCGGAGCTCATGACACTCAAGTCTGTAAAGTGTATCGAGGCCTGCGATGTCATCGCTACGCCTGAGACACATTCCGGAGAGAGACTTGCACTGAGCATAGCAGAGAAGGTCGTGGACATGAAGGACAAGACGATCGTTCCGCTCTATTTCGAAATGTCCAGAGACGCGGAGAAAGTCCATCAGACACATCTTAAAGACGCGGATGCCGTCGAGAAGTATCTTGCGGAGGGCAAGGACGTCGCCATGCTGAATCTCGGCGACGCCACAGTATACGGCACATACTGCTACATCATGGATATTCTTAAAGACCGCGGATACGAATGCAAGATCATTGCCGGCGTAACGAGCTTCTGCGCGATCTCAAGCGCGCTCGGGATCAGCCTGACAGAGCTGAACGATCCCCTTATAATCGTTCCGGGCCACGTCGCTGACGAGGTCATGGACGTAAGAGGCGTAAAGGTCATCATGAAGTCATATAAGGATCTTCCGGGCGTCATCGAGCAGCTGAGAGAAAGAGATATGCTCGGAACGAGCGCTATGATCTGCAACTGCGGACTTCCGGATGAGAAAGTCTACACAACACTTGAGGGATTTGATCCTGAAAAAGAAGATACAGGATATTTCGCGACTATCATTGCCAAGACAAAATAGAAGGAGAGCTGGCTATGCATTGCATAAGCGTAACATATAGAAAGGCGCCGGTAGACGTCCGTGAGAAATTCGCCTGGACCAATAAGGAGATCGACCGCTTTCAGAATGAAAAGGCGATAGAGTCATCTGAAAACGGTATGGTCATCCTGTCCACGTGCAACAGGAGCGAGGTCTATTTCTCGTCAGACATCGGGATGGATAATATGATCTCGATGCTGAAGGAGCGGCGCGGTATCGATGATCAGACTTTTGATGAATATGCCGAGCTGTACCGTGATGAAGACGCGGCAAGGCATCTGTTTGAGGTGACGAGCGGCATGGACTCCATGGTGCTTGGAGAGGATGAGATCCAGCGTCAGGTCAAGGAGGCGTATCAGTTCGCTCATGAACTCGGCAAGACCGGGCTGGAGATCAACATGCTCTTCCAGGGGGCGCTCAAATGTTCGAGGAAGATCAAAGCCGGTACAGATATCAAATACCTTCCGGTATCGATCGGAACGCTCACCGCGAACTACGCGGCGGAATTTGCCGGAAAGCTGGGCAGAAAAGCGAACGCCCTTGTTCTTGGCGCGAGCGGAAAGATCGGAAGCGTTGTCGTGAAAGACATGATCGACCTCGGGTGCTTCAACATGTACTGTACGATGAGAAAACATCATATCGATCTTAACGATGAAGAAAAAAATACAGAGATAACAGAGGTCGACTATGACGAGAGATACAGTCTTCTGAATGACGCAGACATAATCATAAGCGCGACGAAGAGCCCTCACTGCGTCATCACCAGAAAAGAAATGGAAGAGAACATCGATGACCATAAAGAACGCCTTATGATCGATCTTGCAGTCCCGAGAGACATCGAAAAGGAAGTCGCTGAGATCGAAGGCGTCAGCCTGTACGACGTAGACTTCATCAAGACCATGTCTGAGGAGAACAACAGGAAGAAAGCTGAGCTGCGCAAGGACATGGAAACGATAGTCGATGATGTATACGGCGAAGTCAAAGAGGATATAGGCTTCAGCGAGCTGCTTGATGAGAAGAAAGAGCTGCTGGACGCTGATCCGGATCTCAGAAAGAAAGTATACAAGATGAGGTCTGACCATCCACTGGAGGAGATCAGGAGCCTTATCGAGGTAAGCGAATTCTCACAGCGCAAGGCGGGATCACGCACTGTCGACAGTCCTGGATACTTCCCGTTCATGATGGACCTCTCGGGAAAGAGGGTCCTCATCGTAGGCGCCGGAGCCGCCGCGAAGTACAAGGTGCGCTCGCTTGCTGAAGCGGGAGCAGACCTGACGGTACTGGCACCTTCGTTCTGCCCGGAAGTCGAAAGATATGCAGACAGGGCTGCTTTACTGAAGAAGGCATACAAAGCCGGAGAAGCTATGGGCTTTGACATCGTGGTGGCGGCTACGAATGACCAGAGAGTAAACGACAGAGTCATGTACGACGCGAAGAAAGCAGGCGCGCTTACATGTTCAGCAGTGAAGCCGTCAGAGGGAGATTTCATATTCCCTGCGGTGATCAGGAGGAAAGATTACTCGGTCGCGGTATCGACCGACGGCAGAGATCCTCACGCCGCGAAGCAGCTGAAGAAGAGGATTGAAGACAACCTTACAGACGAGCTGTCTGACATGGTCGAAGTAAAACAGTGAAGGGAGACCAGATGGAGAAAAGAGTGATACGTATAGGCTCGCGTGAGAGCCTTCTGGCGCAGGCTCAGACAGATATGGTCATAGCAGAGCTGGGGGAACTCGGGTACGAGTGCGAGAAGGTCCTCTTCAAGACGACCGGAGACAAGATGCTGGACAGGCCGCTCAGAGATTTCGGCGGCAAGGCTGTATTCGTGACAGAGATAGAAGACTCGCTTCTGGCGGGTGATA
>CAYMBU010000139.1:2926-3967 GCA_964388765.1 uncultured Eubacterium sp. | reverse complement strand
TTCGGCGCATTCATCGACCTCGGCGGGATCGATGGACTTCTGCACATTTCAGAGTTCTCATGGGGCAAGCTCAGACATGCGAGCGAAGTTCTGAAGATCGGACAGAAGGTCAACGTAAAGATCCTCTCCATGAACAAAGAAAAGGGAAAGATCTCTCTTGGTCTTAAGCAGACCACACCGGAACCATGGTCCATCATCGATGAGAAGTTCCATGTGGACGACATCGTTAAGGGCAAGGTCGTACAGCTGAAGGAATATGGTGCTTTCATAGAGCTCGAGCCTGGACTTGACGGACTCGTTCATATCTCCGAAGTTGCCAACAAGAGAGTAAACAATATCAGCGATGAGCTGACAGTCGGACAGGAAGTTACAGCAAAGATCCTGGACATCGATTCAGAGAGAAAGAGAATCAGCCTTTCACTCAAGGATGTCGCAGGCGCTGAGGATGCTGAAGAAGCTCCTGCTGAAGAAGCACCTGTTGAGGAAGCTCCTGTTGAAGAAGCTGCTCCTGTTGAAGAAGCTGCTCCTGCTGAGGAAGCTCCTGTCGAAGAAGCTGCTGCAGAAGAAACACCTGTTGAGGAAGCTCCTGCTGAGGAAGCAGCACCTGAAGAAACACCTGCTGAATAAGCCGGATTTTCAGAAGTATTCAAGGCAGACAGACGAGACTATCGCCTGCCTGCCCTTTTTATTAACACTGTCAGAAATATCATATAATGAGAAAACAGAGAAAAAACAGAAACAATATACATAAAAGGCATTCGGAAAGCAGTAATGTGAGACATTCTTATTCCGTCGGCACGCTGACCGGAACTGTGAGCAAAACGAAATCCGGCAACGCATTCATAAGGACTGACTCCGGCAACGATATCTATATAAGCAGGAGAAATCTGAGCGGAGCAATGTCAGGAGACAAAGTATCCGTCGATCTTCTTCCGGAAATGTTCTGGGGAAAGAGTCCGGAAGGCATCGTTGACAGCATCATAGACCGTGGCAGTACTGAAATTACAGGTATATTCAGGAAACAGCATACATATGGCTTTG
>CAYMBU010000139.1:2139-2916 GCA_964388765.1 uncultured Eubacterium sp. | reverse complement strand
CACTGCACAGAAAGCATGCAGACAGTGTGATCATCCGGTCAGGTAACAGCAGCGGCGCCAGAGATGGTGATTTTGTCGTATGCGAGATCCTGAGATATCCGACGATGAGACACGATGCAGAGGGCATAATAACTGAGATAATCTCGCGTTCAGACTCAGGAAACGGAATGATCAAGGCACTGATCAGGTCGTCAGGGCTTGACGAGCACTTCCTTTCAGAATGCGAGCAGGAAGCAGCCCGCATAGCTTCTGGACTGATAACCGATGATCAGATCAGTCATAGGCGCGATCTCAGAGACAGGCTGATAATCTCCATAGACGGATCTGACGCCAAGGATCTTGATGACGCTGTATCGGTGGATAAATCTGACGATGGTACATATAAGCTGAGCGTCCACATTGCAGATGTCAGCAGTTACATAAAGCAGGATTCTGTCCTTGATCAGGAGGCCCTTGACCGCGGCAACAGTGTCTATCTGCTGAACCGCGTCATACCAATGCTTCCAAAGTCGATATCTAACGGTATCTGCAGTCTGTTTGAAGGCGTAGACCGTCTTGCTCTTACCTGCGAGATGACTATCGACTCAGAAGGAAATATAACCGGCCACGATATTTTTGAATCTGTGATCTGCAATAAGGCCCGCATGGTATATGACGACGTCTCAGATATGATCGAGAAAAATGCGCTGAATGAAGAACTCACAGAAAGATATTCTGACTATAATGGCTATGACGTGCTGTCAACGCTGCAAACCATGGCAGAGCTGGCATCCATAC
>CAYMBU010000139.1:0-2129 GCA_964388765.1 uncultured Eubacterium sp. | reverse complement strand
GGACCAGAAGAGGATGTCTCTCGGAAGCATAGATTTTGATTTTGATGAGTCGGAGATAATCCTGGACGACAATGGCCTTCCTGTCGACATTTACGCGGCGGAAAGACGTACTGCGAATCGCATGATCGAGGAGTTCATGCTCGCTGCCAACAAAACCGTCGCAGAGCATTTCTACAGATTGAATGTACCATTTATCTACAGAGTGCATAAAAAACCGGAAGACATGAAAATAGCCGAGCTCTCAGCGTTCCTCCGCGGATTCGGGATCAGACTTAAACTTAACAACGGCAGTGTATCCCCTTCTGAGATCAGCCGGATACTTGATGAGATCCACGAAGAGCCATATGAGGCAGTTGTCAGCCAGGTCATACTCCGGTCCATGACCAAAGCGTATTATGATACCGAGGAGCTGGGGCATTTCGGCCTGGCATTCCGCTACTACACGCACTTCACATCGCCGATAAGACGTTATCCGGACCTGATGATACACAGGATCATAAAAGGAACTCTTCACCATAGGCTTAATGCCGGGGAAGAAAGGAAGCTCCGCAGAGTAACAGGTATTGCAGCAGAGCATTCATCTGAAACGGAACGGAGGGCTCTTGAACTGGAGCGTGATGTTGAAAAAGTCAAGAAAGCAGAATACATGCAGCATCATATCGGAGACATATTCGACGGCGTAATAAGCGGCGTCACCGAATTCGGACTTTTCGTTGAACTTCCGAACACGATCGAAGGTCTGGTAAGCATGGATGAGCTTTATGACGATTACTATGTATATGACGCCGGAAACTATTGCCTCACCGGGAAAAACACGCACAGGATGTATTCTCTCGGAGACCCCGTAACTGTAGCGGTCACAGGCGCTGATCCTATAGAGAGACAGATAGATTTCAGCCTGCTGTAGCAATTTGAAAGAGTTGATTGTGTCGAATTCTTCACAGTTCGTTCATCAAGATTCACGTGATTACTATTGCACCTACATATTGCTTTGGTATATTATACTTGTCCAAAGGAAAACAAGGACAACACAACATCAAAACAGTAAATAATCAAATTCATCAATCAACCTCTTTCAAACCAATCAAACAATAATGAAGATGCAGACCAACCAAACGGTCTGCATCTTTTGTTTTTCATCGTTCAGCACTCTGCTCTGAATGCCTCTGTCCCGACAGCCATCAAGTCGTGTCGTATTATCTCGAAGCTTCTGTGACTGTCTGACAGAATGAACAACGCCTTGCGTATATAATCTGCTCCTCGTACGTCTGCATGGTCAGGCTGCAGCAGATGCTTCAGACAATCAAGTACCACTCTTCTTGACATAGGTTCTGTCCTTCTGTATATGAGCGCTGCGTCAGGTATCCTCGTATTAACAAAGACAAGTGCGGGCTCCAGACTGTATTCGCCCGAGAAGATATACCGCCTGTCCCCCTGCCGGCTCTTCTCCATTATCGACGTGACAGCACCTATTAGTGTGCTTGCCTTTACTGATCTTAGATCCGAATATCTTTCATACCCCTGCATATCATATACCGCTCCAATATAACCATCCGCGCGGATAAAAGAAACCGGAAGAAAGATATCGCACAGATTCCCTGCCAGTATGTCCTGCCTGAACTGTTCCAGCTCATTATACCTGTAAACTACTTCCACCTTATCATCATCCATTACACCGACCCCCCTGATATCCCATGCTCATCCGCCGCAGACTGAGCACGGCGTATAGCCTGCCCTTTCTGCGCTGGATCTTATTGTTTCTGTAAAATACTTCTCTTTTTCCACCTGTCTGCAGTCCGGAGTATGATAGGCCTCGCCTGACCTTTCAAAACAGATCACAGTATCACCAATATGCGCGCGCCGTGCACCGCAAAGAGGACAGGGATGATATCTAATCATAAGATCGTCGCTGAGTATTGTCATATGACAGTGAGCGGTTATTTATATACATACTGCGGCATTGTATTTTTTCCCATCCTCAGGAAAAATGTATACAACTGTATCGTCATATCCCTCACCGACAGTATGATATGTGCCTGTGAACGCTCTGGCCAGCAGGTTTCCACGGAACACTATACTGTTAACCGGAATGAGAGACATACTGCTTTTAAACCCTGCACTGAACTGCA
>CAYMBU010000138.1:0-3976 GCA_964388765.1 uncultured Eubacterium sp. | reverse complement strand
AGGGCTTTGCCCGTTAATAAACAACCCCGCGTTTGACGCGGGGATGTGTTTTTGTTTTCCGTGAATCATTCTTTTATCAACAGACCGCCTACCTCGGCGAAGTAATCCGGAAGTTCGTTATCTACGATCCACTTCATCTCTATGCCGAACATCTCGGTAGTAGTCTTGCCGAGGTCAGCGCCAAGCGACTCTAGTGAGTGGTGCATTTTCTCGGGGAAGCGGCAGGGCTTTCCCTGCTTTCTGGCACAGTTTCCGTAGCCGCAGGCGATACAGCTTCCGGGGATAAGAGCGTTGCTTCCAGGATAGATCTTTTCAAGGCTGACGAGTTGTTCCAGCAGGCCTGCGATATTACCATCAATAAGCTTGTTGATATTGAAACTGTCCCCATCGCCGCCATTCTTTATACGGCCTTCTACGGCTTTCTTGCCGCTTTCGCTTATCCAGTCGTCCTTCTGCGGCTTGTCGTTGATAAAATTCTCAGCTACAGCCTTTCTGTAGTCTTCTTTATCTTTGTCGCTCATGATGAGCTTACGGCAGACTATGATGAGGCTGTGAAACGAGTGCCAGTATTTCAGTGTGTCAAATTCATCAAAAGGAGGGCAGGACCAGCTCCATCCGTAAACAGGGCAGAGCTTGCACTTCTCCTGGAAAAGTTCGATATTACAATATTGATCCAGATAGTCCTGGACCGTGATAACTTTTTCGTAAGTTTCGGCTTTCATTCTTTTTCTTTTCTTTTTGTCGGGTTCTGGTTTACAGTACGTCTATTATCTCATCAGGTGATTCGATGAAGTATTCAGGCTGATCGTCAGTCACGCCTGTGACAGCTCTGTAAGGAGTACCGTTTTCATCTCGTTCTACCTCATATGTTTTTGTCCACATAACGAGTGCGTAGTCAACGCCTGCGTTGTGCGACGTAAGAAGATCAAAGACGGCGTCGCCGACGTAAAGCGACTTTTCCGCTTCGGATCCGAGCAGCCAGAGGGCCTTGTCGATCGGCTCTGGATCAGGCTTATGACGCTCTGTATCTTCACATACCACAATAGCGTCAAAATAATCTCTGACATTGAACAGATCAAATAAAACGTCTGCTGTTTCTTTGTGCCTTGAAGTTACGAGGCCGAGTCTGAAACCGGCGTCATGTATACGGCCCAGCGCTTCAAATACACCTGGAAAGGCTTTGACGAGCTCAGGAAGACGTGTTATCTGCCAGTCACGGTAGATGCTTACGACTTCATCCACAGGCGTCTCCGGGAAAAACCTGTGAAGACTCATATCGAGCTGTTCGCCGAAAGTCGACAGACAGGCAGCTTCGTCATACTGCCCGGGCTTGAGCACTTCAAATGTATGCTGCCATGCGCCAAGCACAGCCGGTGTTGAATCGACTATCGTTCCATCAAAATCAAAAAGCACAGTGTCGTATTTAGGCATTTTATTCTCCTCTTTATTATGATAAAATTATACAAACAGAATCATTTGTTTGCAAGTGGGGTGATCATTTTGAAGAAACTGGTAGTAGTAGATATGCAGAACGACTTTATCGATGGTTCTCTCGGCACGAAGGAAGCAGAGGCTATCGTCGGAAATGTCAGAGAAAAGATCGGACAGTATAATCCGTGCGACATATATGTGACGATGGATACACACGGCCTGAATTACCTCAATACACAGGAAGGGCAGAATCTGCCGGTTGAGCACTGTATAAAGGGAACAGACGGCTGGCAGCTGTCTCCGGTGATAGAAGAGATGCTCCGGGATGCGAGAGTGTTCGAGAAGCCGACGTTCGGCTCAACAGAGCTGGCGGAATCGCTCAGAGAGCTTGCCGGCGAAGATTACCCTGACGGAGAAGGCATGGAGATAGAGCTGGTCGGACTGTGTACCGATATCTGTGTCGTATCCAATGCGCTTCTGATCAAGGCATATCTTCCGGAGGCAGAGATATCTGTAGATCCGACATGCTGCGCCGGCGTTACCCCGGAAAGCCACGAGGCGGCACTCACTACGATGCGTTCATGTCAGATAAAATGCTAAGGTGGGGACGTTTCCCTCCCTCGCAGAATTGCGAATGCAGGGACAGATGAAAAGACCCTGAAGGCAGAGCACCTTCAGGGTCTTATTATACTTTCTTAGTGGGAACTTAAAATGTCGTGTGTTTAAGGTCTCCCTCAATGATATGAAGGTCGTATGGCTCAAACTTCACGTTCCTGTATGCTTCGATATCGAGCTTCGTGTCGTCCCAGTCGGAACGGATCTCGCCATTCTGTCTTATGCAGATATCATACAAGATATCGTATGTTTTGCCGTCCTCCGGATCGGTTTCGACGATAGTGCTGTACGGAAGCGTCTTGTGATAAGTGAGCTCGAGACCTTTATAGTTGAAGTGGAACCCACATCTCATCCTGCAGCCATCGAGTCCTGTATAATCGGCGATTTTGTTCAGGTCGGCCAGGATCGGATCATGCTCACGATCATATAGATTTTCAGGCGTTGTCGCTGTATAGTCGAATCTGAACTGTACAGGGATCCCGTATTTCACCCAGCGGTCAAGGTATTCAGGAAGACGGTCAGCAGGGTATTCTTTGTAAAGCACACAGTTCACGCGTACCGGACATTTCAATTCTGCCAGATATGAATCCGGAGTCTCGGTCACGTAGTGCTGCATGTGGCGCGAGATATTGATGCAGGTAAGCTTGTCTTTATTATGCTCTGTGAACTCGATAAGATCTTCCTCTGACTGACCTTCGAACACAGGAAGCGTAGTGTTGATGAACAGCCTGTGTGTAGGCGGTATGAGATCTATCATCTTCTGCAGGTTCTTGCGGTCAGCAAGCGGCTCACCGCCGGTAAATACGAAATCACACTCGGGCGTAATGGAATCCATCAGCCTGATCGATTCTTCTATTTTGTCCTGGTCGAACCATGATGTGTCGGCATAGTCTCCCTTATTGATGCAGAACGGGCAGTGGTTCCCGCAGTCATATGGAGCAAAGACAGTAACTGTAGCTCCGCCTTTTCTTGTCTTATACGGATTACTCATTCTGAAGTCCTTTCATTATTGCGATGATATCGCCTACTATCGCGCTTCCTGTAGGAAGGGCTCCTGCGCCTTTTCCGTAGAACATGAGCTCTCCAACGGCATCTCCGTCGAGATAGATGGCGTTGAATTCATTAGATACTGATGCAAGAGGATGATCCAGAGGGATCTCCTCAGGCTTTACATAATAATCAAAACCGTCTTCTGTAAGCGACGCGTGAGCTATGAGCTTGATCACACAGCCTCTGTTGTATGCAGCCTGTATGTCTTCCATTGTGACGTCTGTTATGCCTGTTGTCGGTATCAGACGCGGGTTGACATATTTACCCATCGCAAGGACCATGAGAAGACAAAGCTTGTTCGCGCAGTCGATGCCCTCCACATCAGCCGTAGGGTCAGGCTCAGCAAAGCCGTTAGCCTTGGCATCCGCCAGTGCATCCTCATATTTCTGGCCCTTTTTAAGCATCTTGGTAAGTATATAGTTTGTAGTCCCGTTAAGAATGCCCATTATGTCGGTGAAATGGTTTCCGGACAACTGTTCCTGAATCGTCGTCAGGATAGGAATACCGCCGCCTACTGCAGCCTCGAATTTAAAGAATGCTCCGCCTTCTTTTGCTGCTTCATTCAGCAGGTCATAATTTGCCGCAACCGCAGCCTTGTTCGGAGTCACCACGCTGATTCCGTTCTTCAGTGCGCGCGTCATGATGTTTACCGGAAAGTCCATTCCGCCAAGCGCTTCGACTATGATATCTGTATCGCCGGATTCCAGAATGGAATTTACGTCTGTCGTCTGAAGTGCAGGGTCGGCGCCGTGCTTTTTCAGCTGGTTTTCGTCTTTCTCAAGAATATTGGTTATCGCGTAGTCAACACCGGTCCTCTCCATGATGATGTCGCGGTTTTTCGTAAGTATGTCGTATGTTCCTCCGCCGACCGTACCGAGGC
>CAYMBU010000137.1:0-4047 GCA_964388765.1 uncultured Eubacterium sp. | reverse complement strand
AGATACACTCTTGTTATTCTTGCGGCCAAGAGGGCGCGCGACATCGTTGACGGCAAGCCGGCTCTCGTTGACTGTAAAGTGAACAGGCCTGTTTCGATCGCGGCAAAAGAGATCAACGAGGATATGATAAAGGTCCGTTATCCTGAAGACGATCCTGTAGTTGAGGAAGAGACTGAGGAAGAGGCTGAAGAGGCTTCTGAAGAAGCTGAAGAGTCAGAAGAAGCTGCTGAGGAAGAAGCCCCGGCTGAAGCTGAGAACGCAGAAGCTCCGGCGGATGAAGAGGAAGCAGAATAGCATGACTGTAAATGATCAGCCTGATGAAAGCAGAGATAATGCTGTAGAAAATATGGAAGAGAGCCCGGACGAGGTATCTGATCTGGAGGAGGAACAGGCCGACGACAGATCATATCTTAAGAGACAGGCCAGACGTAAGCAAAGGCGGATGCTTCTGACTTATGCAGAGACTATAGTTGCAGCGGTGATTTGCATTCCGCTCCTTTTTTTCTGCTTCTGGGCAGGTACCAGACTGTTCTTCCCGGCTGAAACGGAAGTGACGGGACTCAAAGCCAGGCTTGCAGGGAAAGCGTCAGATCAGCTTACAAGGAAAGTGACGATAACCAATCCGGCAGAGCGTAAGCTCAGGCTTGAGCGATATGATGAAGACGAAGAGAAATGGGTCGAGGAAGCGTCGTTCAAGACGGGAGATGAGAAGAAGGAGAAAGTGACTGTTACTTTCCCTGATTCCTGGACGGGCTATACTTATTCGAAGTGGCGCCTTGCCATGGACAGAGAGTTCGGAGTCAGGAAATACACCAGCGATCCTTTTGATGTCATATGCAGGAACCGCGGAGGAGTCAAGACCAGCGCGGCAGCCGCGATCGTTTACTGCAAAGACAACGGCGAGATCCTGTATGAGAAGAACATAAACAAAGAGATGCCTAACGCCAGTACGACCAAGATGATGACAGCGATCCTTGCGTTTGAGAACAGCAAGATGGATGAAGTCGTGACATTCTCCAGAAGAGCGGTCATCACGCCGTACGCGTATCTGGGGATCCACACCGGATATAAATTCTACATGGGAGATCTGATGAGAGCGATGCTCATCATGTCGGCGAACGAGTGCTCTACTGCGATATGCGAGCATGTAGGCGGGACATATGAGCATTTCCGCGATATGATGAACGAGCGGGCAAAAGAGCTCGGCTGCAAGCATACGCACTTCTTAACACCGTCAGGCCTCGATTTGAACGGTCATTATTCAACGGTACGTGATATTGCCATCATCAATGCGAAAGCGATAGAGTTCGATGAATACAACAAGATCATGCTGATGAAGAAGTTCAAGCTCCGCAACCTCAATCAGGACGATCCGTGGGAATATGACATAAAGCCGACGAATGACCTTCTGGAAGAGAACATTAAGGGATACATGGGCGGCAAGACAGGTACTACCGCACAGGCCGGGAACTGCCTGTCAAGCGCGTATAAATGGAAGGGCAATACATATATCATCGTAGTGTTCGATGCCGGAGACAGATTCAAGGCAACGAAGAATCTCATCAAATATGTAAAGAAATACGCATAACAGGTCAAGTCGGAAAATGGCGTGACTTTTCTATGGAAGATAGCACAGACAGGGTGCTATCTTTTTTATTGAAAGAGCCGGACACCGGGAAGCCGGACGGGGTATCAGAGATTGGGGGTTTACTTATATGAAAAAGGGCACATATCTTTCGATCATCAACAAATCGGACAGCTGCAAGCTTGCAGTGAGTGACATATGCTATATCGCGCGCAACAGCAGGAAGCTTGAATTCGAGACAGAGAAGGGGACTGTCGAAACTTATGAGAAGATGGACGAGATCGAAGACCTTCTCGGTCCTGAGTTCTTCAGGTGTATGTCCGGGTGTATAGTGAACATGGCCAGGATCACGGGAATAAGCCAGAGCTGTGTCTATTTTGATAACGGAAAATCGTTCCGTGTCGGGCGGGATACGTACTCCAGGCTCAAGCAGCGCTTCAATGCATATCTCAGAGGGCTCACGCCGAATATAAATGTTGAAAAATGAGTAAAAAAGTCTTGCAATGGAATGGCTGTTACAATATAATGTTTTATGTTCGTGTATTATGCTTTACACGAGGTAAGTAACACATCCTGAGCAGGCATTCAGATGGTGCCGCTTCCGGATGGATCCACACGGATCTGATCTGTAAGGTCTGTCCGGCAGGCGGTTTACGTATGCCGAAGCGAAGGGATGGAAGAATCAAAACCAGGAGGATTTATTATGTCAGTAGTATCAATGAAACAGCTGCTTGAGGCTGGAGTTCACTTCGGTCATCAGACAAGAAAATGGAACCCTAAGATGGATCCGTACATCTTCACAGAGAGAAACGGCATCCATATCATCGACCTTCAGAAAACAGTAGGAAAGATCGATGAAGCTTATGACTTCATGAAGGAAGTCGGAGCATCCGGAAAACCTGTTCTGTTCGTAGGAACCAAGAAGCAGGCACAGAATGCTATCGTTTCCGAGGCTCAGAGATGCGGACAGTATTACGTATCAGAGAGATGGCTCGGCGGAATGCTCACAAACTACAAGACGATCAGCGGAAGGATCAAGAAGCTCGGCGACATAGAGAAGATGGAAGAGGATGGAACTTTTGAGAAACTCTCAAAGAAGGAAGTTCTGAAGCTCATGGCTGAGCATGACAAACTCGAGAAGAACCTTGGCGGTATCAGAGACATGAAGGGTATGCCGGGAGCAATGTTCGTAGTAGACCCTAAGAAAGAGAAGATCGCTGTTAAGGAAGCAAGAACACTTGGTATTCCAATCGTTGGAATGATCGATACCAACTGTGATCCTGATGACGTAGATTACGTTATCCCTGCTAACGACGATGCTATCAGAGCGGTCAAGCTCATCGCATCCAAGATGGCAGACGCTATCATTGAGGCAAATCAGGGCGAGAGCTTTGACGAGGGTGAAGAAGAGCAGATGGCAGCAGCTGAAGGTAGCGATGCACCTGCAGAGGACATCGAGGAAGTTGCTGCGGAAGAGCAGGAAGAAGAGTAGTACTTGATTCAGTACACAAGGAGGAAATAATATGGCAGTAACTGCACAGCTCGTAAAGGAGCTCAGAGATAAGACCGGCGCAGGCATGATGGACTGCAAGAAGGCTCTTGTTGAGACAGACGGAGACATCGATCAGGCTATCGAAGTACTGAAAGAGAAGGGTCTTGCCAAAGCTGAAAAGAAGGCAGGCAGAGTAGCCGCAGAGGGACTCGTAAGAGTTGCTTTATCTGATGATCAGAAAGAGGCTGCGATCGTTGAAGTAAACTCAGAGACAGATTTCGTTGCGAAGAACCCTGAGTTCATCGAGTTCGTAGAGAATCTTGCAGAGCTTGCTCTGAAAGCTCCATCAACAGATATGGATGAATTCATGGCAATGCCTTACGGTGAAGAGGGTACAGTTAACGATGCTCTCATCGCAAAGATCGCAAAGATCGGTGAGAAGCTGTCAATAAGAAGGATCGACAAGGCTTCCGGTGAAGTTATGTCTTCATACATCCATGGCGGCGGCACGATCGGCGTTGTCATCGCAGCTGACGGAGCTGACAATGATGACAACAAGACAGCGCTGAAGAACATTGCAATGCAGGTCGCAGCAATGAACCCTCAGTATGTAAGCAGAGATGAGATCTCAGATGAAGAGCTTGCTCATATCAGAAAGATCACTCTGGAGAGTGCACTGAACGATCCGTTCTCACTTCCTAAGCCTATCCTGAATGGCCTTCTTGACAAGGCTGCTGCAGGCATCTGGGGCAAAGAAGATACCGATATCCTTATTGAGAAGAGAGCAGACAAGGGATTCAACTTCAACTATCTGCCGAACTTCCTTTCCGAGGAAGCCAGAACAAAGCTCGCAGAGCTTTCTGTAGCTGCCAAGGAAGAGATCACAAACAACAGGATCTTCCAGGGTCTGGTTGAAGGCCGTGTCTCCAAGCAGCTGAAGGAAACATGCCTGCTTGATCAGACTTACGTC
>CAYMBU010000136.1:1353-4071 GCA_964388765.1 uncultured Eubacterium sp. | reverse complement strand
GAAGAAGGTACTTTCTGAAATCGCTTCCAATGATGCGATAAGATCCGTCATCCTTACCGTTGAATGAAGGTCGTTCTTTGCCGGAGCTGACATCGTTCAGATGAAGAAACTCACACCGGTCAAAGGACGTGAGATGATGGAGCTCGGACATGAAGTAATGAACACGATCGACAACATGCAGAAGCCTTTCATTGCCGCAGTAAACGGCTTTGCTCTGGGTGGAGGCTGCGAGCTCGCTATGGCATGCGATATCAGGATCGCTTCAGAAAAAGCCAAGTTCGGCCAGCCTGAAGTAGGTCTGGGAATCATTCCTGGATTTGGAGGAACACAGAGACTTCCAAGACTTGTTGGTAAAGGAATGGCTAAATACCTGATCTATACAGCAGATATCATTCCTGCCGATGAAGCTCTGAGGATCGGCCTCGTAGAAAAAGTCGTGGCGCCTGAGGCTCTCATGGATGAAGCAGAAGCTCTTGCGAAGAAGATCGCATCCAAGGCTCCTATCGCTGTAGGCATTGCAAAGATGGCGATCAACAACGGTACAGACGCAGACCTCAAGACAGCTTCAAGACTTGAGATCGAAGAAGAGGCAGTATGCTTCGCGACAAAGGACAAGGCAGAGGGAATGGCAGCTTTCGTAGAGAAGCGTGCTCCTGAGTTCAAAAACAAATAGTACTCATAATTCTTACCACATTTCTATGAATAAAGGAAGCGGGACCGTCACGGCCCGCTTCCTTTATTCTCCTGTACTGTTCACATCACCCTGCGCGGTATCTCCTCCGGGGTCCCCTCCTTCAGATCCGCTGTCCTGATCGGAACCTCCCGGATCTGCAGAACCGTCGTCGCCCTGCCCGCCTCCGGAACCTCCTTCATCTTTATCACCATCTCCGGAAGTATCCTGGCTGCTTTTATCATTACCGCCGGACCCACTATCATCATTATCATCTTCATCTATTACAACTGTGTTGTCATTATCCGGAGTATCTGTCGGAGCAGGTTCGGTCTCCGGTGCCTCCTCTTCATTATCATTATCTGCCGACGAACTGTCTCCTGAAGCAGGAGCATTGAGCTGTGTCCCTTCTGTATAATACTCACCGTTATACTGGACTACATTTGAAGGCTTTTCACTGTATACGCCGCCGGTTATATCCGGCACCTGCCTCATTATTTTACTCCAGAGTGCTGCCGCCTGCGCAGAGGTGCCGTTCATCTTAACATTTTTATCTGTGCCTATCCATAGCGCTGCTGCATAATCAGGCGTGAATCCGTCGAACCAGACATCGTACCAGTCGTTCGTCGTACCTGTCTTTCCTCCGACCTGTATGCCCGGCACAGCCGCGTTGCCTGCGATACCCTGCGATACTACTGTTTTCAGGACATCTGTCATTATCCACGCAACGCCTTCGTCCAGAACTTTTTTGCTTTCCGACTCTCCTCTGAGCAGTGTCTTGTCGCTGCTGTCGAGGACCTCTGTATAGCATACCGCAGTGTTCTTCACGCCGTTGTTAGGGAATGCCGCATATGCAAGCGACATATCCAGAGGAGTTACTCCGTAAGCCATAGCACCGAGAGCCAGCGCGGCAGGATTGACATCGTTGACTTCTTTGGACTGGTCGCTGACTACAGTATTGAGATCGAACTTCTTAAGCATATCAACAGCATAATCAAGTCCCACCTGCCACAGTATCTTCACTGCACATGTATTGATAGACTGCTGAAGCGCAGTCCTGAACGTTCTTCTGCCTGAGTATGACCTTGTGGCGTTCTGCGGCCACTCTTCTCCGTTCACAGTCATGCGCTCGTCTATTACAGTTGAGCTTGCCGTCAGATAATCGCCCCAGTATTTATCGCCCTGTGTATCAAAGCCGTAATCCTTGAACGGGAACTTCATCCCCTTCTCTTCATATTCCAGACTTCTCTGAAGAGCTGCTCCATATACCGAGAACGGCTTGATCGAGGATCCAGGCTGTCTCGGACTGACAGCTCTGTTATAAAGCTGTGAACCGCTGGCATTCCTTCCTCCTACCATTGCGCTGATATGTCCGGTCCCGACCTCTGTAACAACCATGCTCGCCTGAACCTCGGCATTGTTTTCAGCAGACGGGAAATTGACGTCGTTCTGGAATTCGTCGTAGATGATATCCTGTATCTTTCTGTTAAGAGTAGTATGGATCTTCAGGCCTCCTGTATAAACAGTACGGACAGCTTCCTCCTCAGAGATGCCGTATGTATCCATAAGATCTTTCGTCACAGTCTCTGCCACATAGTCAGTAAACCATCTGTATGCGCTCTCGCTCTTCTCAAAGCTCGGCGCCAGTATGTCTATGATGTCTACTGTAGCGGCTTCTTTTTCTTCTTCTGATATATATCCCTGCTGTACCATCAGGCTGAGAACAGTGTCACGGCGCGACTTTGATGAATCATTCGAATAGAACACAGTACTGTCTTCCACTTCATCGTCTTTCACCTCAGTATAGACAGCGTCGTATGCACCGTAACTCTCTGCTGATTCTGTCTCTTCTTCATCGTCTATCTCATCCAGAGTATAGTATTTGATATTCTCTATACGGTGCCGCCCGTCGCCCTTCTCGGTCGTAATGAACGCATAGGTATCCGGTGCCTGCGGAAGAGCGGCAAGAGCCGCGCATTCCTTCAGGTCAAGCTCGCTCACGTCCTTGGAGAAGTAGGGTCTCGCCGCGGCGCTGACTCCGTAGTTTC
>CAYMBU010000136.1:225-1312 GCA_964388765.1 uncultured Eubacterium sp. | reverse complement strand
GGCGATATCCATTTCTGAAAGCTGTCTCCTTATACTACTCTGACTTTTGATCTCAGAAAGATACGCGTTCCTTGCGAGCTGCTGTGTGATCGTAGAAGTTCCGCTTATGGATGACCTGTGCAGGATCGACTGCAGGACAGCTCCGATCATTCTCCTGAAGTTGAAGCCGTGATGCTTGTAGAACGTCTTATCCTCTATGGCTATGAAAACATTTTTAAGATCGTCCGGCATCTCGTCAGCCTTAACTATCTTTCTGTTCTGTGTGTAGTGCAGCGTATCTATTTCATCACCGTTCACATCATAAAGGACAGATGTCTGTTCTATATTGTCGTATAAGGTGTCTATATTGATCTTTCCGACGCGGAAAGCCGTTATCCCGACCATTATACACATAGCGATGACAAACACGCCAAAAAAGCCGAGAATGACCGCAAGGATCCTGTTTCTCAGCTATTTTCCACTCTTCTTGTCGATATGTTTAGCAGCCTTACTCATCTCGATTACCCCTCATAAGAACGATATCCAGCTGCCTTTATTATATTTCATTATAAGTGTTGTTCCAAGTATGTTTTCTGTGTGTTTTTGGAGAAGGTTATCTTCGCTCCGACGCAGCTTTGATGAACTCGCGGAAAAGCGGATGAGCGTGGTTCGGACGGCTCTTCAGCTCCGGATGATACTGGACTCCAACATGGAACCTGTTCGCCGGGACACACACCTGCTCCACGAGCCTCCCGTCAGGCGACGTTCCGCATATCTCCATCCCGCATTCCTCAACTTTCTCGCGGTAGTCATTATTGAATTCGTAGCGGTGGCGATGGCGTTCAGATATCTCGTTTTTACCGTACACACCCTCTAGGAGAGACCCTTTCTTTATAACACACGGATACGCTCCAAGCCTCATAGTGCCTCCAAGAGGTATGTCTCCGTACTGGTCTGGCATGAGATCGATCACCTTGTTCTTACAGTTTTCATCGAACTCTCCTGATCCGGCATCGTCTATGCCGCATGCGTGACGCGCGAACTCCATGACAGACACCTGCATGCCCAGACATATTCCCAAATAAGGAATGTTACGCTGACGGCAGTA
>CAYMBU010000136.1:0-215 GCA_964388765.1 uncultured Eubacterium sp. | reverse complement strand
TTATCATTTCTTCGACGCCTCTGTCTCCGAATCCTCCCGGAACGAGCACGCCGTCAACGTCTCCGAGCACATCATCGAGTCTTCCCTCCAGATCTTCTGCTTCCACCCACCTGATCACAGGAGTTACATTATTCTCATATCCTCCATGTCTTATCGCCTCTGCGACTGAAAGATATGCGTCGTGAAGCTTTATATACTTACCGACGATAGCTATC
>CAYMBU010000135.1:0-4091 GCA_964388765.1 uncultured Eubacterium sp. | reverse complement strand
AAAAAGACCGGCGCACACGCGCCGGCCTTACTCGTTCATTTCTCTTCAGCCGAATTCTCGTCGGTATTCAGAGATCGCTGCCTGTCTGCGACCTCGCAAGGTTCGCTTCATTGCAGCAACGCTGTCCCTTTCAGGCGAACCTTACTCGATGATCTCTGTTACGACTCCGGATCCTACTGTCCTTCCGCCTTCTCTGATAGCGAATCTCAGTCCCTCTTCGATAGCGATAGGAGTGATCAGCTTGATGCTCATTACTACGTTATCTCCAGGCATGCACATCTCTGTGCCTTCCGGAAGGTTCAGGTCTCCTGTTACGTCTGTTGTCCTGAAGTAGAACTGTGGTCTGTATCCGTTGAAGAACGGTGTGTGACGTCCGCCCTCTTCCTTCTTCAGTACGTATACCTGGCCCTTGAACTCTGTATGCGGATGGATAGTCCCCGGTGCTGCAAGTACCTGTCCTCTCTCGATCTCTGTCCTCTGTACTCCTCTAAGAAGGCATCCTACGTTGTCTCCTGTCTCTGCGAAGTCCAGTGTCTTTCTGAACATCTCGAGTCCTGTTACGACTACCTTTCTCTTCTCGTCTGTCAGTCCTACGATCTCGACTTCCTCGCCGACCTTAAGTACTCCTCTCTCTACTCTTCCTGTCGCTACTGTTCCACGGCCTGTGATACTGAAGATGTCCTCTACCGGCATCAGGAACGGCTTGTCGTTGTCTCTCTGCGGCTCAGGAATGTAGCTGTCTACGATCTCCATAAGCTCGACTACCTTGTCTCCCCACTCGCTTGATGGGTCTTCAAGTGCCTTGAGTGCGCTTCCTCTTACGATCGGTGTGTCGTCTCCCGGGAAGTCGTACTCGCTAAGAAGGTCTCTTACTTCCATCTCTACCAGGTCAAGAAGCTCCTCGTCGTCTACCATGTCGCACTTGTTCAGGAATACGATGATGTATGGTACGCCTACCTGTCTGGAAAGCAGGATGTGCTCTCTTGTCTGTGGCATCGGGCCGTCTGTTGCTGCTACTACCAGGATAGCTCCGTCCATCTGAGCTGCTCCTGTGATCATGTTCTTTACATAGTCTGCGTGTCCCGGGCAGTCTACGTGTGCGTAGTGTCTGTTCGGTGTCTCGTACTCTACGTGTGCTGTACTGATGGTTATTCCTCTTGCCTTCTCTTCAGGTGCCTTGTCGATCTGGTCGAATGCTACGTCCTCTCCAAGTCCGTATCTGTCTCTCAGTACTGATGTGATCGCCGCTGTCAGGGTCGTCTTTCCATGGTCTACATGGCCGATAGTTCCGATGTTGATATGCGGCTTTGTCCTTTCAAAATGTTCTCTTGCCATTTTTATCTACCTCCAAAAAATGACTTCTGTAAATGGTTGTTGTGTTGTTATAAGGTTGTAAGTTTTAAATTTTTAATGATCTAAGCTTAGTTTTTGTTCACCTTGTCAAGAAGGCTGTCAGGCAGCTTCTCGAAATGGTCGAACTGCATCACGTAGATACCGCGGCCCTGTGTCTTGGATCTCAGGTCTGTCGCATAACCGAACATTTCGGCAAGCGGTACCATCGCTCTGATAGATACTGCGCCCTTGTCCATGTCAGAGCCTTCGATGCGGCCTCTTCTTGATGTAAGGTCTCCGATAACGTCTCCCATGTATTCGTCAGGAACTGTTACCTCTACCTTGAATACAGGCTCAAGCAGAACCGGGTCAGCCTTCTGTGCAGCTTCACGGAACGCCATTGAAGCGGCGACCTTGAATGCCATCTCGGATGAGTCGACTTCATGATATGATCCGTCGTACAGATCGACTCCGACGTCGACGACCTGATATCCGGCGACCGGACCTGTCTCCATAGCGGCTTTGATACCTTCCTCGATAGCACCGAAGTACTCTTTCGGAATGGCTCCGCCGACGATGGAATTCGTAAACTCGAACCCTTCGCCAGGCTCACGCGGCGTAACTCTGATCTTTACATGACCATAGTGGCCGTGTCCGCCTTACTGCTTTGGCGAATTGTGATAGACATCTTCAGGCGTTGTGATAGTTTCATTGTCGGATACCTGCGGTTTTCCGACGTTAGCCTCGACCTTGAATTCACGGAGCAGTCTGTCGACGATGATCTCCAGGTGGAGCTCACCCATGCCGGCAATGATCGTCTGACCTGTGTCTTCATTGGTGTAAGTCTTGAACGTCGGGTCTTCCTCTGCCAGCTTGGCAAGAGCGATGCCCATCTTCTCCTGGCCTGCTTTTGTACGAGGCTCAATAGCGATCTCGATAACAGGATCAGGGAATTCCATAGACTCAAGTATGATCTCGTGCTTCTCATCACAGAGAGTGTCGCCCGTGGTCGTGCTCTTAGGACCTACAGCTGCGGCGATATCTCCGGAGTAGACCTTGTCCAGGTCCTCTCTTTTGTTCGCGTGCATCTGCAGGATACGGCCGAACCTCTCGCGCGTTCCCTTCGATGAGTTGTAGACATATGAGCCTGAATCCAGCGTTCCGGAGTAAACTCTGAAGAACGCCAGTTTACCAACATAAGGATCCGTCATGATCTTGAACGCAAGTGCTGAGAACGGAGCATTGTCGTCGCTGACACGCTCTTCCTCCTCGCCCGTATCAGGATTGACGCCTTTGATCGGCGGAATGTCGATCGGTGCAGGCATGTAATCCACGATACCGTCGAGCAGCATCTGTACGCCCTTGTTCTTATACGCGGAGCCGCACATAACCGGAACCATCTGGTTGGCTATGGTCTCCTTACGGATCGTATCTTTGATCTCCCTTTCGGTGAGCTCTTCACCATCCAGGAATTTCATCATGAGATCTTCGTCAGTCTCAGCAACAGCTTCAAGCATCTTCTCACGCCATTCTTCGGCCTGATCCTGCATATCCTCAGGGATATCCTCAACGCTGAACTTGATGCCGAGAGCATCTTCGTCATAGATCTCAGCTTTCATGGTGATAAGGTCGATAATGCCGCGGAATGTTTCCTCGGCTCCGATAGGAAGCTGGACCGCTACAGGGTTTGCCTGCAGTCTGTCCCTTACCTGATCGATGACCTTATAGAAGTCCGCTCCCATGACGTCCATCTTGTTGACGAATATCATGCGCGGAACTCCATATTTCTCAGCCTGTCTCCAAACGGTCTCAGACTGAGGCTCAACACCGCCTTTAGCGGCGAGCACTGTGACTGCGCCATCGAGCACGCGTAGCGATCTTTCTACTTCAACCGTGAAATCCACGTGTCCCGGGGTGTCGATGATATTGATACGATGGTTCTTCCAGAAAGCAGTAGTGGCGGCCGAAGTGATCGTGATGCCACGCTCTTTCTCCTCCTCCATCCAGTCCATCTGAGAAGCTCCGTCATGAGTCTCTCCGATCTTGTGAGTCTTTCCGGTATAGAAAAGGATCCTCTCTGTGGTAGTTGTTTTCCCGGCGTCAATGTGCGCCATTATGCCGATGTTTCTTGTTCTTTCCAGTGGAAATTGTCTACCAGCCAAATTCTTCTCCTTTCCCTTCTATTACCATCTGAAGTGTGCAAATGCCTTGTTGGCCTCTGCCATCTTGTGTGTATCTTCCTTCTTCTTTACAGATGCTCCGGTATTGTTTGCAGCATCCATAAGTTCCTTGGCAAGTCTCTCTGCCATGGTCTTCTCGCCTCTGGCTCTTGTGTAAGCCGTGAGCCATCTGAGTCCGAGAGTCTGCCTTCTCGCCGGTCTGACCTCGACAGGAACCTGATAGTTGGCTCCGCCGACTCTTCTTGCTTTGACCTCGAGCTGAGGCATGATGTTTTCCATTGCCTTATTAAAAACGTCAAGTGGATCTTCACCTGTCTGCGCCTTAATCTGATCAAAAGCTCCATAGACGATCTTCTGAGCTGTGCTCTTTTTACCGTCGAGCATGATGCTGTTGATCAGCTTGGAAACAACGATGTTTCCGTAAACAGGACCAGGAAGCACTTCACGTTTTGGTGTATTTCCTTTTCTAGGCACTTCTCTTCCCTCCTTTTCTAAAGACAATAATTTACTCTTCGCTCGTTCGCTAGGGTTACTCTGGATCTGTCCTATATTCGTTGCCGCCCAGATGTGTCTTAAGGT
>CAYMBU010000134.1:0-4159 GCA_964388765.1 uncultured Eubacterium sp. | reverse complement strand
GAGGAGCCGCTGTACACATTCCTTAAGGCCGAGCAGCCGGATGAGGAGGTCAAGGGACTCAAGAACAAGGCGGCAATGAAGGCTATCGAGAAGATCAGCGAGACATACAAGAAGCACGAGGATATCAAGTGGAATTTCACCAAGTTCCTCGTCGACCGCGAAGGCAACGTAATAAAGCGCTATCCGCCGACAAGCGATCCGATGGAATTTGACGCAGACATAGCGGAACTTATATAAGACAGATCTGTTGATACAGATAACGTAGAGGAGGATATGGAAATGGCATTACAGAATCTGACAGAAGATACTTTTGACGAGGCCGTAAAGAATGCGCCTCTCGCAATGGTGGACGTCTGGGCGACATGGTGCGGGCCATGCAAGATGATGGGACCTGTCGTCGATAAGCTGGCAGAAGAATACGACGGAAAAGTCATGGTCGGCAAGGTAGACGCAGACGAAGAGATGGACCTCGCGCAGAAGCTCGGAGTCATCAGCATTCCGACGCTGGTGTTCTTTAAAGACGGAGTAGAGATCGACCGCAAGACAGGCCTGACTCCGGAGAGCGAGCTCAGAAAAGTACTGGACGCGAACCTGGCAGAGTAGCTGCAGGCAGAAGCGAGAAAAAAATATAAAAAAGCGTTCCCCGTATCCCGCGGAGAGCGCTTTTTACGTTACACAATTGCCGGCTGACAGCCGCCTGTCTTAATGCCAGAAGAAGTATTCAGGCTCAACAAGGCTGTTGATCATTGCATTGTAGCGTATCCTTCCGGTGCTCTTATCGGTGTATTTGATGACACGTCTCGTCTTCACTCCATTATAAGAAGAATAATACCTGATGGTTTTGACAAGGCCAGTGTTTTTGTAATACGTGTACCTGTATTTAACGCTGCCTTTTCTTATCAGGCCTTTCTTCAGGAAAGTGAATCTTGTTTTCCATTTAGAATCTGGATCATATTTGAGCCTGATCTTTTTCAGTATGCCTTTTTTCCGGATACTGATTTTGGTTTTGGCATGATCTTCAAGGTCATATCCATACAGATAGAACAGGCATCTCTTATGCTTGTACTTATCTGTTTCGGAGTAGCTGCCAGTGTTTTTCCCCTCGTCGTTTTTAGTGGTATGTTTATATTTTTCTCTGGTCCTGTGCCCTCGCTTGTCGTAAGTGGTCTTGCCTTTCTCAGTATAGTTTGAATAATATCCACTCAGACTGTCCCATTCTCTGCCGGTCTTTGTAAATGTCGCATAGCTGCGCTTGCCGTTCTTCCAGTAATGGTAATCCATGGTTCTGGTCGAATTGCCCCAGCCGGTAAAAGACTTCCAGTCGATCTGTATCGGGTCGCCCTTCTCGTTATAAGTGTATTTCGTTCTGCCTGTTGTTTTCCATGTCTTGGTTTCTTTATTGTATTGCTGTGTTTCCACGGTCGAAACCAGCTTCGGCTTCTTGCTTGCCGCCATACAAGGCGCCGCTGAAATAAGTGTGATCATCATAGCGGATGCCATGACCAGTGAGATCATCCTGGATGTCTTCTGCAGCATTGTCATATACCTCCATTTGCCGTACTGATCCTACTGACAGTTTTAATATATCACCTGCGTGATGAAAACTCAATTATGTGCTAAAATCATGGTATATGAGAACGATAATCATCACAGGCCTTTTCACATTATTCTTCTGGGGCCTTTTCTTCTACTGGTTCGGAAAGGACAGGAGCAGGTACAGGAACTGTTATCTGCTCTTCATTGCTATGCTTTCAACGATCCCGTTCTTCATCAATGCCGGCGGGCCGAATTCGATGCTCGCCCTCGTCATATTGTCGGACGCGATACTGATAGCAGTCCTCATCGTTCCGTTTTTCCTCATACATAACGGGATAGTCATGATCAGGAAGGAGGGCAGGCAGCCGGCGCACATGCTGTCGCTCGGACTTGGCCTGATAGTGCTGGTCGGCGAAGCTCTGTTTTACGCGAATGTCATATCATATATTCTGGACGGCAGCGTCGTGAAAAGCGGCGCTCTGTACCATTCGATACGGTTCGTAGCCGGTGCGTACATAAGTGTCTCGGTAATCTACGGCTCCATGGCTTTTGTTATATTCATGCTGTATACTTTGTTCCTTCAGGTGCTGCCGCGGCGCAGGGACTTCGACTATGTGATCATCCACGGCGCGGGGCTCATCGACGGCGAGCGAGTATCAAAGCTATTGCAGGACCGCCTGGACAAAGCCATCGAGGTCTACAGGAAAGACCCGACACCGCCAAAGCTTATTCCGTCAGGCGGCAAAGGATCCGACGAGCACCTTTCAGAAGCAGAGGCAATGAAAAAGTATCTGCTTGAGAACGGAGTGCCGGAGGACGACATAATCGTTGAGGACCAGTCGAAGACGACATATGAAAATCTGAAGTTCTCGAAAAAGATCCTGGACAGCATGGACGGGAGAAAATATACCGCTCTCGTGACAAGCAACTATCACGTCTACAGAGCGCTGAGATACTGCCGCGAGGTGGGGCTGAAGTGCACCGGCATCGGGAGCCGCGTCGCTTTCTATTACTGGCCGAGCGCGCTGATCCGCGAGTTCATAGCGATACACGCGGAGAAAAAGCACGCGCTGATGTTCTTCATCGGCTGGCTTATCTGCATGATAATGACATATGTAGTGATGATATAGGATGAACAGATGGAATTCATAAAGTGTAATGAAACATATTTTCAGCAGACGAAGGATCTGTATCATAAGGTGGTGCTGGAGCTGAAGGCGACGGTGAACTACCCGAGGTGGGGCGTGCACCACCCGAGTGAGGAAGACCTGCAGTCGGCTTTTGATAATGGCGAGCTGTATATCTGTGAGGAAGACGGCAGAGTGACCGGCGCGGTGGTCCTTAACGAGGATCCGGAAGGTGACTATGAGGCAGGTGACTGGGCGTCCGACCTGGAGCGCGGCGAGTACCTTATCATACACCTTCTGGCGACAGACCCTGATATGCGCGGCTGCGGGATAGGCGCATACATTGTTGACAGAAGTATAGAGATCGCGGAACAAAGCGGATACAAGGCAGTCAGGCTCGACGTCGTCCCGGGGAACGAGCCGGCCACCCGCATTTATCTCAGTAAAGGCTTTACTTACGCGGGATCAAAAGACCTGCTGCGCGGCGTCAAATCGATACCTCTGTTCGAGTTGTATGAAAAGAATCTGAAAGCAATATCAATGTAGGTAAATCCATTGATATGATGAATGGTGAGGAAGATTACGATCAGGATTTTGTTGATTTACAAGATCCGAGGCTTTTACGTGGTTGACGCAGAAAAAAGGAGGGTATAGACTATATAGAGTTAGTTGAATCTAACCATACATAGAGTAAACTAACTTTAATTATGAGATAATATCTGACAACTATACATATAAGGTATGAGGCAAAGTATGCGTGACCCAATGAGAAAAAGAATACCAAGAGAGCTAAAGCACGATATAGGAAAGTATATCGCGCTTTTTCTGTTTCTTGCGGGAGTTATCGGCTTTATCTCGGGCTTTATCGTGGCGGACGAGAGCCTGAAGGCAAGGTACGACACGAGTTTTGATGAGTTCAACGTTGAAGATGGCCACTTCCTGCTGGAGAATAAGGCGTCGAAGAAACTCATCAGGAAAGTCGAGGATGCGGACGTCGACGTTTATCCGATGTTCTACAAAGAGCGCACGATCAAAGCCTACAGCAGTGCGAATAGCAAAGCAAACCCTGACGCGACCGGAGTTGTGATCCGCCTGTACAGGATCCGGAACAAAGTCAATCTTTCCGACCTCTGGGAAGGTGAATATCCGAAGACCGCGGATGAGATCGCGATAGACAGGATCTATGCGGAGAACAACGGGCTTGAGATCGGCGACACGATCAAGGCCGGCGGCCACAAGTACTGCATAACGGGAATCATAGCGCTGTCAGACTACAGCGCGCTTTTCAGGAACAACGCCGATACAATGTTCGACGCGACAGATTTTTCCGTGGCGCTCGTAACGAAAAAAGGTTTTGACAAGGCGGGCGACAGGGGACTTAAGTACTGTTATTCCTGGGTCAACCGCAAGAAGAACATATCAGATAAAGAAAGGCACGATCAGGAAGATTATCTCTCACCTTGGACTTTCACTTCCGATGACGGAAGATTCGAGAT
>CAYMBU010000133.1:0-4196 GCA_964388765.1 uncultured Eubacterium sp. | reverse complement strand
AGAACAAGCATTGGGTACATATTGCCAACGCACTTGATAAGACTCTCATGAAGGACAGAATGACAGCATGGCTGGGCGATGCGATCGGTATGGAATTCACGCCGAGAGGAGAGCCTGTCGATCTGGTCATGAAAAACACCGACGGCACATTCTATAAATATCTGGGAAGCTATTATCTCAGCGAGAACGTCAGAGTAGACAAGAACAGGGTCGAAATCGATGAACTCGATGAGGATGTGACAGATCCTGATTCGCTTGAGATCACAGGCGGATACCTGATCCAGAACAGCGCGCAGGAGGATCCGGAGTCACCGAACGTATGGAAGACAAGGACAGGCCAGGGCTGGGCGAACCACACACCTAACTTCGACCCTGACGATGACGGCTACGTATGCGAAGCCCAGACAAAGTACATACGTGACTTCATCCAGAGGTTCGAAGATGCACTGATGACCGGTGATTTTGAAGGGGAAAAGGGAGAGAGCTACCGCGACCTCATAGACCTAGACTCCGCAGCAAAGTACTGGCTGGTAGACGCATTATGTGTTAACGGAGACGGCTACGGTACAGGAAGTACGTACATTTACAAAAAGAGAGACACAGAAGAAGACGGAGTCAGAAAGACCGGGAAACTCTACTGGGGACCGCTCTGGGACTTCGATTTCGCATGGAACTATGAAGATAACTTCGAAGAGTTCGACAGCAGACACGACTGGATAACGGCAATGTTTGCCGACAAGGGCGACGATGGTTTTGTGGACGCAGTCTATGACAACTGGCCTAAGTTCAGAAAAGCTGTCAAAAAGCTCTGTGCTGACGGAGGGATCCTTGATCAGTATTACGAAGAAGTGAAAGATTCACAGGCACAGGATTACATTATCAATCCGTTTGACAAGGCAGACCCTGATATGATTGGCGGCAGCGGCCGGGATGAGTATGCTGAGGATGCATATGCTGATGACGAGCAAGGGCCTGTAGAATATGTATACAGAGAAGAAGTAGATAAGCTCAAGAAATGGATGAGGAACCGTCTGAAATGGATGGATGAGCACATCTATGATCTCGATAATTTTGTGTATACTATCTCGTATTATGTCGATGGTGAGCTCTATCATAAGGAAATGGTTCTGAACGACATGCCGCTGGACGAGTACCGTGACATCCCTCAGAAAGAAGGATACACATTCATGGGTTGGGAGCATGAAGACGGCACACCGTTCGTTGAGGATGAACGTGCTGAAAGAGAAATGAAGCTTTATGCGAAGTATGTCCCGGACAGCGAGGTCACACATGCAGACCGGCTGTACTTCATGTTCGACAAAGAATGCATAAGCCTTGAAGAAGTAGGTCCGGATGGTGAACACCAGATAGAGCACACGATCCTTCCTGAAGACGCTGATGACAAAGAGGTCATCTGGACGTCTTCTGATGAGAGCATCGCGACAGTGAACCGCATGGGATTCATATCGTTCAAAAAGACCGGAAGAGTTACTATCACAGGGACTCTGAGATACAACAGCGATGTGTCGCGCAAAGTCGAGCTCATAATAAAAGACAAGGTAGATCCCGCGACTTCACTCACCGTCAGCCCATCTGTGATAAAGATGAACAAAGGCGAGTATGAGAAGGTCGATATGACTGTAGGGCCGGAAGAATCCTGCTTCGAGTTCATTGAGATAATACCGCAGTACAGCAGTATAGTAAGTGTCGACAGAAGCGGAGTTGTCCATGCCAAGAGAGGTGGAACTACGAAGGTCACGTTGATTGGACATAATATGGGCGATAACGACAAGGATATAACTGTCAGGACATCGTTTACAGTAGTGATCCCGAAGGAAGCTAACACTCTTAAAGTGACGCCGAAGACAGTCACTCTGAAGAAGTCATTGCTCGCCAGGAAGAACATAAAGCGCTCGGCAAAGAAGATACTTAAGATCACAGGCGCCAAAGGAAAGAAGACATTCACTCTTAAGAGTGTTTCAAAGAAATCAGCAAAGAAATACTTTTCACTGAACAAAAAGACCGGCGCTATGACGATCAGGAAAGGACTGAAGAAGGGGACGTATAAAGTCACGGTCAATGTTAAGGCAGCCGGAAACGTCAGCTATAAAGCGGCGGCAAAGAAGGCGACGGTGAAAATCATTGTAAAGTAAGCCGCTGCATGGTAAATTAACAGTAGTCGGATTAAAACTTATATAAGGGGGTATAGAGATGAAAAAGATAGTATTGGCTTTGATCGCCGTTCTGATCATTGCTGCAATGGGTGCTGTGCTCTGGGCATGCAGGCTGAATATCAATATCAACCCGGGTCAGAAGTCCGGTGAGAAAACGGAAGAGCAGCAGGAAGAGCAGAAGAAATCAGAAGATCCTGCGGAGGATGTCCTGAAAGCTGTAGTTCCGCCGGATGACTTTGAGCTTGCAGGGGAATACCAGGATGAAACAAGCCAGCGCGCGATGATGACGATCACGCCGGAAGGTGAAGATCATTATCAGATAGAGATCTCATGGGGAAGCAGCGCGACTGAGATGACCGTATGGACATTCGAGGGTGACTTTGATTATGCAGGCGGCCTGCTGAGCTACAAGGATGCAAGGAAAGTCATAGATTCATTCAATGAGAATGAAGGAGAGAAGGAAGAGGTGCTGTATGAAGACGGTACCGGAGCTCTCATGTACTATGATGAAGGGCTGCACTGGCAGGACGATAAGGAAGACGCCGGTAAAGATTGTCATTTCGTTAAGACAGGCGACCTCGATAACGTTGTAATTGAAGACGAATAATAAGATAGGACAGGAGGAATAAGTAATGCCGGATTGTGATCATGACTGCAGCTCATGTGAGCTTGCATGCGAAGAACGCGAAGGCGGACAGACTATACAGAAGCTGGAGCAGAACGAAGGAACAGATATAAAAAAGGTAATAGCCATAGTCAGTGGGAAGGGCGGAGTTGGAAAGTCATCCATCACATCGCTCATGGCTGCCGCAAGCGCCAGAAGAGGCGAGAAGGTCGCTGTCATGGATGCGGACATCACCGGACCATCCATACCGAAGGCTCTCGGGATCTCAGAGAAGGCGACCGGAATAGAAGACGTGGTATATCCTGTTGCGAACAGGAACGGCATCAAGGTCATGTCGATCAACCTGCTTCTTGAGAATGAGACAGATCCGGTAGTCTGGAGAGGGCCTATCCTCGGAGGAACACTTCAGCAGTTCTGGACAGACGTATACTGGGGCAAAAATGACGTGATGTACATGGACATGCCTCCAGGAACAGGAGACGTAATGCTGAGCGCATATCAGCTTCTCCCTATTGACGGTATCGTGATCGTGACGTCACCGCAGGAACTTGTCGAGATGATAGTCGAGAAGTCACTTAACATGGCAGACATCATGAATGTGCCTGTACTCGGCATTATCGAGAACATGTCATACTTCAAGTGTCCTGACTGCGGGAGCGAGCACGCCATCTTCGGAGAGAGCAGAGTCGAAGAGATCGCAGCTCAATATGGGATCAAAAACATCGCAAAGCTTCCTATCGATCCTGAACTTGCAAAGGCCTGTGATAACGGTGAAGCTGACAGCTACGACGGAATATGTCTCCCGCCGATCGAAGAGTTCGTAAGCAGACTTGACTGATGTGACTGACAAGGAGGAAGAGTCATGAAAAAAAGTATTGCCGGAATTGTAGTTCTCATGATAGTACTCTTGACAGTCATGATTGCAGGGACAGCAACAGCATCAGCAGAAACGAAAGAGGCCTCGGACTGGTACACACTCTTTGAAGCGCTTGATGATGGCGGGAATGCTGTCGGGGAGTTCGATGTTGTTCTTACAAAGGACATTGAAGCGATGCCATTGCTTCATGTGATCAGAATACGCGAAGGCGCAAAGGCAACGCTGGATATGAATGGACATTCCATTTACGGTATCGACGAGGATTATAACTATTTCGATGTTGTGGGAGAGTTAAATGTAATAAACAGTAAAGAAGCTGTTTCATCTTTTGACTATTTCTCGGACTATGTTTTCGCAGTCCAGGAAGGGGCAAAGCTTACGGTAAACAGCGGCGTCAGGCTCTGCAACAACTGCCGAGGCATAGGAGAGACTCCTGTCCATACTAAGGGTTCTTTCATCATGAACGGCTGTGAGATCAGCGGAAACAGCGTTGCAGATGATGATGAGAATACAATGGGTG
>CAYMBU010000132.1:1375-4236 GCA_964388765.1 uncultured Eubacterium sp. | reverse complement strand
CCGGCCGGAGCGATTAGCCCAACCAGGTCAACACCGTGCTCTGTGTCCCGGGACTCTTCCGTGGTGCGCGGGATGTGCGGGCTTCCGACATCACTGATGCCATGAAGATCGCGGCGGCGAAGGCGATAGCGGGCCTTGTCACGGACGACGAACTGAATGCGGACTATATTCTGCCCAAAGCGTTTGATCTGCGGGTCAAGGAGGCCGTGGCCAGGGCGACGGCGGCGGCGGCCCGGGAGAGCGGCGTGGCAAGAATCTGAGGACGAGCTTTACAACGAAGGATGAAGCTTCCCCGCCACATGCATTCCTGACGCCTGTCGTCGTCTACGTGCAGGCTGTCGACATACCGTCCGTCCACAAGGACGTCGACATATCTCAGTACATCCTTCACGCCTTCAGGCGGAACGGGATAATCTCCTGTACCTGTGCCTGTAAGCTGCTCGAAAGTCCAGCCTGTGTATGCCCAGACATTAAGTCCGGCTTCCCTGGCGGCCTTTGCGATCTCTTTGCTCGCTTCAGGCTGCAGGAACGGATCTCCTCCCGAAAGGGTGATCCCGTCCAGGAATCTGGTGGATAGGATCTCATCGATGACTTCGCTGAGGTCTTTCTCCGTACCGCCTTCCGGGTCATGTGTTTCAGGGTTCTGGCACGCTTTACATCCGTGAGGACAGCCCTGCAGGAAAAGTGCATATCTTACGCCAGGCCCATCTACTGCAGAGTGCCTGACCTGTCCTGCTATCCTGACTGTCTTTTCCAATTCCGGATGCTCCTTTTTCATGCTCTCCGGAGCACTTTCTGCAGTGCTTTCCGCGCCTGCTCAATGCTCCGCATGACGCCTCTTCTCACGCCGTGCAAGACACATTATATGCGCAATATTTGGTGATGTCAATAGGAAAACACACTATATATAGTGTCTTAAGCAAATTTATTTTTTAACAGCCGAACACCGTTCAGAGCCGAAAAAAACAGAGGTCCCTGTTTCTAACCCCTGCAGCAGTTATTATACACCAGAGAGGTACATACATGCCAGTAAAAAACAGTTTATTTTTAAGATTTTATAGTGATATAATTACGTAAAATAATGTGTCTGGAAAGAGAGATCGTATATGAATATGAGAAAACTGATTTCGTTATGTCTGACAGCAGCGATGATTTTTGCCGCATTCCTGCCGGTCCTGTCAGCCGGTCCTGCTTTTGCAGAGGGAGAGCCGGAGGAAGAAGTGCACTATCTTGCGTTCTGTTCGGACAGGCACGGGAAAGCGGAAGCGATCGGGAAAGCGCTCTCCGGGATGCCCTCTTCAGAGGAAGCGTCTGTCGAGTACGTGAGCATTATCGGAGACATGGTGGGGAGCGGAAGCGGAAGCAGCAAAGCTCCGGAGTATGACTCATCTGTCATATATAATGAGATCATGGCTGCGGGATTCAGCAGTGTGAAAACGAATGAGGACATGTCCATACTTTGGGCTGACCACGATGAAAACGTGAACGATGACGCGAAGATCGTATTTGCGGATAAGGGAACGGGGTCCGGCCTCATGAAGACCGGGCTGAATAATGACGGGACTCCTGCGTATTACATATACGGAATAGCGTTCTACGACATGACAGATAGTGCTAAGGCGGAGGCTGCCGCGGAAGAATTTATGGACTGGGTCGACACGCTGACAGATAACACTGTTCCGGTCATAGTGCTCTGCCACGTTCCTCTCCATTACGCGAGGGGAGACAACAGAGGCGCCATTTACTGGAGCGATGCCCTGAACTACGCAGCGACGGGAGAAATCACTGCAAAGTCGGGTGAAACGGTGATCAGGGACGTCGTTTATATGCACGGACACAACCATACAGATGAATATAGCGCAAAAGATCCGGAAAATGTATACAGCGGCGAGTTCTATGTGCCGAGAGGAGCTGCGATGGAAATTGGTGCTGAAGAGAATCATTTTTCACGTATCTACTATACGTATACGACTGCGGGATATCTGAAAGATGATCCTAAAGCGACTTTGATCACGATAGACAGCGAGGGAATGAAAATAGAGAAATACTATAAAGGCGAAGTGGTGGACGGACTGTATGATGCGGAGAGCAGGCACAGCGGCGATTTCGCGACAAAGTTCCTGCAGGAGGGCATGCATCAGATGGTCCGGGTCTCAGCAGCTGAGGACATATCAGCCGCAAGGTCAGAGAATCCGGGAGCAGAATATGTATATACAGGCAGAGAGATACAGCCTGAGCCTGTCCTTATGCTCGGAGATACGTTGCTGAACAGAGAAAACTACTGGATAAGATATAAGAATAACGTGAACGCAGGTACCGCAAAGATGATCGTATCCGGGAAGGCGGCAAAAAATGTCAGGTGCTCAGGGTCGCTGACAATAGAATTCACGATATCGAAGGCAAAGAACCCTGCGAAAGTCTCTGTCGGGACTAAGACTGTAAGATACTCCGCGCTGAAAAAGACGAAAAAAATCACAGCGCCGATCACGGTCAAAAATGCCGCCGGCACGGTCAGATACAGCAGGGTGTCCGGATCAAAGAAACTTACGGTCAATAAAAAGAACGGAAAGATCACGATAAAGAAGGGAACTAAGAAAGGAACGTATAAGATAAAAGTGAAGATCACTGCAGCCGGAGATGCAAACCATCTGGCTCTTTCAAAGAAAGTCAATGCAGTGGTCAGAGTAAAATAGATGATCCGGCCGGAAGAAGAGATCAAAAAACAGGATGCCGCTGAAGGCATCCTGTTTTCATATGTTTTTCTGTATTTATTTTTTCGTTTCTTCCGGTGCTGCCTCAGCTTCTTCAGCATCTTCAGGCGCATCTTCCGGCGCGTCGAACTTTTCAAGCGCTATCGCGAC
>CAYMBU010000132.1:0-1365 GCA_964388765.1 uncultured Eubacterium sp. | reverse complement strand
GGAATACTGCGAAGCATGACTGAAGAACTGCCTCAGACTGTTCTTCGGTTGCGGCTGCGGCCTCGACAGATTTGTCCTTACCTGTTTCGATATACGGCTGCAGCTGGCTGCTCCATACTCTGTGGAGGCCGATCAGGAACTGTTTCCATGCTGCCGGCGACGGGCAGATGTTTTCAGTGATATCTGTTGAACGCCTTCCTACATTATTTTTATAAAGGATCTCGTCATATCCTTCCTCTTCAAAACCTTCCGGCTTGACCTGCCACTGTGCGCCGTACTCGATACCGGCTGTAAGACAGTAGCGGATGACATTGTAATAGTAGATGGTCGGATCGTTTCCGCAGGCGTCCGACAGGTTTTTGTCGCCGAGAAGCGTAGCGACGAATACCTCGCGCCTTGGCTTCAGGTCAGCGACCTCGTTTATGCCCGATGCCGCGTAGCCGACTGCGGAAGCATAGCTTCCGAACAGTTCCTTGCATTCCGCGTAGAAATTTGATGCGTTGAAATTACTCATGATATATCTCCTTTAGAATTCTGCTGTCTTAGGTGTGCGAGGGAACGGGAGCACGTCTCTGATGTTGCTCATTCCTGTTGCGTACATGATCATACGCTCGAATCCGAGCCCGTATCCTGCGTGTTTCACGCCGCCGTATTTACGGAGCTCTCTGTACCACCAGTAAGCGTCTTTGTTCATCCCGAGCTCGTCCATTCTGGCGTCGAGTATGTCGAGCCTTTCCTCTCTCTGGCTTCCGCCTATGATCTCGCCGATGCCCGGTACGAGAAGGTCGCTTGCGGCAACGGTCTTGCCGTCGTCGTTCATGCGCATGTAGAACGCTTTGATGTCCTTAGGATAGTCGGTAACGAACACCGGCTTTTTGAACACTTCCTCGGTGAGGTAGCGCTCGTGCTCTGTCTGAAGGTCGCAGCCCCAGTACGGATCAAAGTCGAATTTATGGTCAGCTTTGCTGAGTAAGTCGACTGCCTCGGTATACGGGAGCCTTTCAAAATCCGATTCAACGACGTTCTGCAGTCTGTCCAGAAGGCCTTTGTCGATCCTTGTGTTGAAGAAGTCCATCTCCTCGGGCGCTTCTTCCATGACATACCTCAGTATGTATTTGACCATAGCCTCTGCCAGGTCCATCGCGTCTTCCAGATCGGCGAAAGCGATCTCAGGCTCGATCATCCAGAACTCCGCAGCATGTCTCTGCGTGTTGGAATTCTCGGCTCTGAAAGTCGGTCCGAATGTATATACGTCCCTGAACGCGAGCGCGAATATCTCTGCTTCCAGCTGGCCGCTTACCGTGAGGTTCGTCGGCTTTCCGAAGAAGTCCTTGGACCAGTCGATCTTTCCGTCTTCTGTCCTCG
>CAYMBU010000131.1:0-4261 GCA_964388765.1 uncultured Eubacterium sp. | reverse complement strand
TCGATCTGGCTATAGTGAATCTTATGACAGTGTTGTTTGCGGTGCCGATCATAACAGCAGGAGGCTCACTTGCCTCCATGAATTACGTGTTACTGCATCTGTACAGAAAAGAAGAAGGCTATCTCAGAAGTATGTTCATGAAGTCATTCAAGGCGAACTTCAGGCAGGGGATACCAGAAGGGCTTCTGGCTCTGACAATTGCCGGTATCGCTGCCATTGATCTCTGGATGCTTCATTCGATAAATGATAAAACAGCTACACTGCTTATGATAATAATAACAGTGATCACGGCTTATCTTCTGACTGCCACCGTATATATCTTCGCTCTTCAGGCAAGATATGAAAATACAGTTACAGGAACTATAGCAAATGCGTTCAGGTTATCTATAGCGCATCTTCCGAGAACGCTCGGGATGATGATAACATGGATCCTGTGGATACTAACGCTATGGTATCTGCATAGGGCCGCTCCGCTTGCGTTCCTGCTATACGGGTTCACTCTTCCGGGATACATATGCGTATCACTTTATGAGCCGGTCTTTAAAAAGCTTGAGGAAGAAAATGATAATCAGTGACGAATTAAAAAAAGCGCGAGAATATGAAGAAAAAGAGGGTGAGCTCGTAAGCAAAGAGCTCAGACCTTTTTATCATTTTTCTCCCCGGGTAGGATGGCTCAATGATCCTAATGGACTCTCCTTCTATGGAGGAAAGTATCACATGTTCTATCAGTATCACCCTTATGATTCATTCTGGGGGCCGATGCATTGGGGACATGCTGTGAGCAGTGATCTTATGCGTTGGGAGTATCTTCCATGCGCGCTGGCTCCTGATACCGACCAGGACAGGGCAGGGTGTTTTTCAGGATCAGCTGTTACAACTATTGACGGTAAACATCTTCTGATGTACACAGGCTGTGTAGACGATGATGAAGATCCACAGCACAGATGGAGACAGCACCAGAATATCGCGATAGGAGACGGCAGGGATTACGTCAAGTTTGAAGGTAATCCTGTTATAGGTGAGGATGAGCTGCCTGAGGGCGCAGATCCTCACGAATTCAGAGATCCATATATATGGAAGATCGGAGCAGGAAGATACAGAGCGCTTGTTTCAAATGCCAATACAGGCAACGGTGGCATAACTCAGCTCTGCGTCTACAGAAGTGACGACGGATTCCACTGGAGAAGGCACAGCATTCTTTTTGAAGACGATCTGAAGATCGGCATAATGTGGGAATGTCCGAATTTCTTCCGGATAGGATCAGAATATGTGCTCATCGCAAGTCCTATGGACATGGAAAAGGAAGAATCTGACGGTTCTATAAGATTTCCGAAAGGAAATAATGTCTGTTATATGTTAGGACACTATGATGATGAGACAGGGAAATTCAAGCCATATCTCAAGGAAAACATGCAGGCAGCATATCATCCGGTAGATTCGGGACTCGATTTCTACGCTCCTCAGGTGCTTCAGACACCGGACGGACGCAAGATCATGATAGGCTGGATGCAGGATCCTAAGGTATCTAACGATCATGACAAATCGATGAAGATATTCGGACAGCTGACAGTTCCACGCGAACTGTTCGTAAAAAGCGGCATGCTCTGTCAGAGACCTGTAAGAGAAATTGAATCTCTAAGATATGACAGAAAAGATTTCCACAATGTCAGTGTAGGCCCTAAGGAGATCTCGCTTGACGGTTTGAAAGGTCGTTCACTGGAACTTGTCGTGCGAGCCGGTAGTGACGACAGTCATTACAAAGAGCTTAGCATTAAGTTCGCGAAAAACGATAAATACTATACTGAACTCAGATTCAGACCAGGACAGTCTGTAATCACAGTTGACCGAACAAGATCCGGTCTTGCCGGTGACGTACCGTCGGAAAGAACAATAAAAGTACGCAACAGAAAAGGCTTGATTTCATTGAGGATTCTCATTGATAAATGGAGCGCGGAAATATTTGTTAACGACGGTGAACAAGTATCCACATTGACATATTACACAGATCCTTCGGCAGAAGATATCACGTTCAGCGCCGATGGAAATGTGAAGATGGATCTTACAGCTTACTGGCTTGACCCAGAAAATTGAATGTAAGTATATTGGAATAAAAGGAGTAATAAAAATGGCAAGTTTATCATTAAAACACATCCGGAAGGAATATCCTAACGGCTTTGTAGCTGTAAAGGATTTCAATCTGGAAGTTCAGGACAAAGAGTTTATCATCTTTGTCGGACCGTCTGGATGCGGTAAGTCCACGACCCTGCGTATGATCGCAGGCCTCGAGGACATCTCAGGCGGTGAGTTCAAGATCGACGGCGTTCTTATGAACGATGTTGAGCCTAAGGACAGAGACATCGCTATGGTATTCCAGAGCTATGCTCTTTATCCACATATGACAGTAAGAGATAACATGGGATTCGCTCTTAAGCTGAGAAAGGTTCCTCAGAAGGAGATCGATGAGAAGGTAAATGAAGCCGCTCAGATCCTCGGACTCGAGAAACTGCTCGACAGAAAGCCAAAGGCACTGTCCGGAGGCCAGAGACAGCGTGTTGCCATGGGACGTGCTATCGTAAGAAACCCGAAGGTATTCCTGATGGACGAGCCTCTGTCAAACCTCGATGCTAAACTGAGGGTTGAAATGAGAACTCAGATCTCCAAGCTTCATGAGAGGCTTGGTGCTACCATCATCTACGTAACACATGACCAGACTGAGGCCATGACACTCGGTACACGTATAGTAGTAATCCAAGAAGGAGACGATCAGCAGATCGGTGCTCCATCAGTTCGTTACAGCAAACCTTGCAACCTGTTCGTAGCTCAGTTCATCGGTTCACCTCAGATGAATATCTGGGATGCTGATGTAGAAGTAAAGGGTGACGAGACATTCCTGCACGTGGGCGAAAATGTACTGAAGGTTCCTGCTGACAAGAAAGATGTTCTTGCTGACTATGACGGCAAGACTGTTGCTTTCGGTATCCGTCCTGAGGATATCACAGATGATGCTAAAGTCATCGCTGAGAATCCTGACGATGTGATCAAGTCAAAGATCGATGTACGTGAGCTGCTTGGTGCAGAAGTATTCCTGTATTTCGATGTAGAAGGCAAGCAGACAACTGCAAGAGTTTCCCCGAAGACACAGCTTCAGGTCGGAGACGAGGCAGAATTTGCTCTTGACATGAACAAGATTCATCTGTTCGACAAAGAAACAGAGCAGAGCCTTCTTTATCCTCAGGAAGCAAATCCTGGCGCAGACGAAGAGTAGAACTTATAAGTCATATAAAGATGGGAGTTCCATTTCGGGACTCCTCTTTTTTATGGTCTTTCAGGGTTCTTTATGTTGGTATTACAGTTCTCAGGGTGTATAATCAATATGGATCTTTATGTGAAACAAAATCAACATTATATTAATCGGGAGGATCATGAAATGACAGAGGTACTGGCTCTGGGTGAAGTTCTTATTGACCTTACAGAGAAGGGTTCGGATGAAAACGGAAACAAGAAATTTATTGCCTATCACGGAGGAGCTCCTGCAAATGTCGCAGTGGCTGCTTCCAGGCTTGGAGCAAAGACCGCCTTCATAGGAAAGGTGGGGAATGATTCTTTCGGGCATAAGCTTGAAGAAGTACTTAAAGCTGAAAATGTAGATACCAAAGGCCTGTATCTTTCTGACGAATACCAGACGACTCTTACCATAGTTGCTGTCGGAGAATCAGGTGAAAGAGAATTCTCATTCTACAGATCTCCCGGAGCAGATACACAGCTGACAGAATATGAAGCTATAGCGGCTATGGATCATGCTCCAGTTATCCTGCACGTCGGATCGCTGTCACTGACAGACTCACCGTCAAAGGAAGCCTGTATGACGGCTGTTAAACATGCAAAAGAACACGGATCAGTGATCAGCTACGACCCTAATTACAGACCGGCACTTTGGAGAAATGAAGAAGAAGCTGTGGAAGCCATGAAATCTCTTCTGCAGTTTGCGGATATCATCAAGGTAGCTGAGGAAGAACTTGTCCTTCTTACCGGTACAATGGACCTTGAGGAAGGCAGCAGGATATTTGCGGATTACGGCGCAAAGATCGTAATAGTAACTCTTGGAGGAAGCGGTGTATTTGTCAGATACGGTGACTTTACGGCAAAAGTGCCTGGGGTAAAGACTACAGTTGCAGATACAAACGGAGCCGGTGATACATTCCTCGGAGCGATGCTCGCAAGTCTTTCAGCAAGAGCGGATGATCAGAGCGAAGGCAGTCTC
>CAYMBU010000130.1:0-4288 GCA_964388765.1 uncultured Eubacterium sp. | reverse complement strand
GAATAGTCGATCACTGAGTCGTCCTCAGGCTTAGTAGTCCACTTGCAGCCGGTGATCTGATTGTCGCCCAGCTTGATAGTTAATTCTGTTCCGTCCCATGATATTACACGAAGGATCTCATAGTCAGTCTTGCCACCGCCGCCTCCGCACGCAGTCATCAAAACCGCCGATGTACACAGCATCAATGCGAGAACTGCCAATATTATCTTTTTCAATTTTTCCTCCTTTGACCATGAACATGACGATAAAGAAGACAGCGGCCGTTTACCTGAGTCTGCGAATATTCATACTGTCTTCAGATAACAAGGTTTATCCTGATTTCAGCATAGCCCACAATATAGAGGCTTTCAAGATGTGTCATTATTCTGTCACACGTGACAAATTTGTCACGAGATGTTATTATATTAAACATGAGAAGCTATTATTGTATTCGTCAGAAAGGGCATGAGCCATGTTATCGGATAAGATATGCACAGTCCTCGAGGCTTTGGACATAACAATAAGTGACGTCGCGAGAGCAGGCGGATGCACTCCGTCTAACCTTAACCGCGTGAAAAACGGTGTACGCACACCGCCTCCGTCCAGCCCGACGATACGCTTCCTTACAGACGGCATCATGTCGATCGCGGCTCAGAGGCAGATGATTGGAGAACTCATAAGCCTCTGCGGCGCAGGGTTTAAGGACAGTGGAGAGGCCTTAAGATCAAAACTCATCAGGTGGCTGTATGAAGATGAGCCTCCATATGTCAGAACATATCAGAAACACCAGTATGAGCAATCCGGGATCGAACACCTGGCGCCGATACCGACAGTTGAGTTCGCAAAAAATCTGGATGAGCTCATGAAAACTGCAGATATCAGCAACCGCAGGCTGGGACACGAAGTGGGAGTGGATCCTTCATATATAAGCAGGCTCCGCCGGGGAGAACGCATTCCGAGATTTCAGTCTCCATATCTTGTTGAGATCTGTCAGATCGTTCGCGACAGCATGGCGGAGGACGGAAGGATGTCGGAGCTGTCAGAGCTGACTTCTCTTGCGATTGAAGAACTGTCAGGTGAAGACGGCGTTGATGAACTCAGAAGATGGCTGTTCGGTTATGGGACTGTAACGAGATACATGGCAGCAGATGAGCTCATGGGAACGATCGGATCGATCGACGATATAATAAGGAAAGCGCGCGAGCATGCTCGTGAAGATTTTGATATTGAAGATATACTGAAGAGCGTTGAAGCAGGTGGCGGGGAAGCACATGCGGAAGATGAGGAGAAATATGTAGGGATCGACGGGTTCAGGGTCGCCGTGACCAGATTTCTGGCAGAGATGATAGGAAATGGGGACCGAGAGCTTTTGCTGTACTCGGATCAGGCGATGGACTGGATGGACGGAGAATATCGGAAGATCCTTACTGCGCTCATGGCTGAGCTCATCAGAAGGGATGTCAGGATCAGTGTCATCCACACTGTGAATCGCTCGCTGGCGGAGCTGGTGTCAGCGGTCGAATGGTGGATGCCACTTTATCTTTCCGGTAAGATCACGTCATATTACTGTATGCCGAGCGTCGGAAGACGGTTCTCCCATACTCTCTTCATCCGCCCGGGCGCTGCCTGCATCGCCGGGACGAGCGTCGTAGGCCTTGAAAAGCGTGCGATATACAGCTACAGCCGGGACTCTGAGGTAACAGAACTCGCAGAAGAGGCTTTCGGCCGCCTCATGCAGGATTCAAGCCCGCTGGTGCAGATAACAGAATGCGGCGCGGATATCTCAGAGGATGAAGGCTACATACAGACAGACAAAGTGTATGTCAAAGCTGACTCAAATAAAGTGAACATCAGACGGAGTGAGCCTCCATATCTGATGTTCACATTCACACACCCGATGATCATAAGGGCCTTCCGGTCTTACATGGAAGAGCCGGTATGATCATGCAGGAACCCGTTATTCGGATCCCTTATTTCACTTTTACTGTCTTACAGTACCAGTCGCCGTAATATGTCTTTCCGTTCACCTTTTTAAAGGCGCGGACTTTGACGTTATATTTCTTTCCTTTTTTCAGCTTCTTCAGTGTCTTCTTCTGAGAGGAGACTGTTATGGTTTTTCACTTCTTCCCTTTTATCCTGTATTTGATCTGGAACTGAGAGCCGCCATAGGCTGAAGCCGGCTTCTTCATTGTGATCTTGATCTTGCGTTTCTGTGCTTTGATGCTGCATCTAGCGGGGATGACTTTGAACCATAAGGTCTTGCTGCCGGTGTAGTTTCCCATCAAAGTCACTTTGGCTGAATATGTGCCAACATTTATGATGTTGGCAGGAAGATCCAGCTTGTAATCTACTCCCTCCTTCACGTTGGCAGAAGCGATCAGATTTCCAATGAGGTTTCCGTTTCCATCTATCATCTGATAATAAATGGTTCCATCACCTTCTTCGATACCGGTCGGATCCAGCGGACCACTGCGTGACCATATTACAAGGTACCTGTCGTTAGTTATCTGGTCCAGGTGTGGCGTATTTGCTATGTGTGACCCCTCCGGATATGAAGTGAGCATGGTCACTTCGGCAATCTGGCTGCCATTGTATTCAGAGCTGCGCTCATCAAGTTTCGTCGGCTTATCTGCTACAGCTAGGTATACATTCCTCGTCCTGGACTTCGAATGCCATGTTAAGAAAAGTGCACAGCATGCTGAAAGCGGCGTTCAGGATAGCGTTCGACTGCAGGCTGGTCGATGTGAACTTCATGACGCGAGATGATATGCGATGCCCAAGATCAGATAGGCCGGACAAGAAAGTACGCGGATTTACAGAAAGCGAGCAGACGAGATTCATAAATGCACTTCTGGAGCATCCTGTGAAAGCGGGCTCCAACTCATATAAGCTCCAGCTTCTCATAGAGATGTACAGCGGCATGCGTATGGGAGAGATAAACGCACTCATAGGCATACGTTCGCTACAAGGTGCATAGGGGCGGGCGTCCCTGCACTGGTTCTCAAGAACTGGATGGGGCATACAGATATACATATCACGCTCGACACATATGCAGATGTGTTCGCCAGGATGAATGCAGGAGCTGTGGAGATGCTGGACACTAATTTTTAGGCAAACGCTGGAGGCGAGTGATTGCGAGGATAATGAGTCACGACACTTCAACCAACTTCAAGCCGCATCTTACATGAGATGCGGTTTTTGTATGCCAATGTTTATGATATGATAAAGACAGAGTACGGTTTGTCGATGTACCAACATAAAGAGGACAGGTGAGAAGTGGCACAGATAAAAGTAAACGATCTTACATTTTCATATGAAGGCAGCTTCGACCCGATATTTGAGCATGTTTCATTTTCGATAGATACGTCCTGGAAACTGGGGTTCATCGGACGGAACGGAAAGGGCAAGACAACGTTCCTGAATCTCCTGCTTGAAAAGTACGAATACAGCGGAACGATCGCCATGGATGTTCCATGTGACTATTTCCCGTACGATGTTTCACCTGAAGACAGTGACAGGACAGCAGAAGACCTGATGGATATGTGGAAACCGGGAGTGGAGAGCTGGCGCGTAATGCGAGAACTGTCCGATCTTTCTGTCGCGGCGGATCTGTTATACAGGCCTTTGAGCATGCTGAGCTTCGGCGAGAAGACAAAGGTCATGCTTGCTGTGCTCTTTGCGGGGGAAAACGACTTTCTTCTTATAGACGAGCCGACGAATCATCTGGACAGAGATGCCCGCGAGATCGTGAAGGAATACCTTTCCGGCAAGAAAGGTTTCATCCTTGTGTCTCATGACAGAGACCTTCTCGATGCCTGCGTAGATCACGTGCTCGTATTACAGCGTTCCACGATCGAGGTGCAGGTGGGCAACTTCAGCTCATGGTGGGCTAACAAGGAGAAGGCCGACTCTTTTGCCAAGGCAGAGAACGAGAAGCATGCTAAGGAAATAAAACGCCTGAAAGGGGCCATGACGCAAAGCCAGCATTGGGCGTCGAAAAGTGAGAACACGAAGATCGGATACGATCCGGTCAAAGAGCACGACCGCAGCATATCAGCCAGGGCGTATATAGGGTCTAAGACGAAAAAAATGGAGTCGCGTGTCAAGGCGTATGAACAGCGAATTGAGAAGAGCATCAAAGAGCAGGAAAGTCTGCTCGATGATGTCGAACAGATCAGAGACCTTAAGTTATCACCATTGAAACATTTCAAAGACAGACTGGTCGAAGCCCGCGACCTGTCATTAAGATATACAGACGCAGACGAGCCTGTATTCACAGGACTTTCATTCGAGATCAGGAACGGAGAAC
>CAYMBU010000129.1:0-4399 GCA_964388765.1 uncultured Eubacterium sp. | reverse complement strand
TGATTACCGCGTCAGAGATCTTGAGTCTTCTGTCAAGTTCCTTTGGAAGCTCAGGTCCTGCCTGGAACGGTAACACGACATAGAAGCCTTCGGTGTTCTTCATGATCGGGTAAGCAAGCTTTCTGATTCCCCAGACGTCAGCTTCTCCAAGCTCTCCGCCGTTTTCGGAAATTATGCCCTTGACCTTCTCGATCTCAGCGTCCTTCTGCTCCTGCTCGAGCTTAGGATCGATAATGAACATCAATTCATAATTTGTCATGTTTTTCACCTCCCCATGGACTAAATGGCGCCACCTTGGCAATGGCGCAGAGATATTTTCTTCTGCACACTTCATCAAAATCAAAAGCACGCTTTATTATTATACCCGAGCACCGGGCCGATTGCAAACACTTTTTTACTAAGATCAAAGCCATCCCGGCACACTGTGGTGCACTTGTACAAGGCGGTATATCAAGTTATACTGTAAACAGAAACAAAGAAAGATCTTCAGGAGGTACACATGCGCCGGATAATCATGATAACAACAGTCTGTCTTGTGGCTTTTGCTCTTGCTGCAGGGCTGTCTTCATGCGGGAGATCTCCTGAAAGCCGGGAGAAAAGCAGCAAGGCTGAAGAGGAGCAGGAACAGGAAGAGCCAGAGAAAAGTAACGGGTCTGAACAGGAGGAAGAGACTGAACAGGAGGAAGAGATGGATATCAAGGAAGCTGTAGACAATATCACGATCAACACCCAGAGCAGCATAAGGATCGAAGGATCGAAGATCATCTATGTCGATCCGTACAAGAGGACAGAAACGCCGCACGACGCAGATCTGATCCTGATCACGCACGCGCATTACGACCACTTCGACGAACCGTCGCTCAGGAACGTTGCGGGAGACGATACCGTCGTTATCTGCCCTGAGTCAATGAAAAACGAAGTAGCGAAACTCGGCATAGGAAAGAGTCTCATTACTGTTGAAGCCGGCCGGACAGCAGAGCCTGGCGATGAAAGCTACGGTGTTACCGTGGAGGCGGTCCCGGCATATAATCTCAATAAGCAGTTTCACCCGAAGAGCAACGGCTGGCTCGGCTATGTCATCACGATGGACGGCGTCCGGTATTACGCGGCCGGCGATACGGACGCGCTTCCTGAGCTGGAAGATGTGGAGTGCGACATAGCAATGGTCCCTGCCGGCGGAACATATACGATGACGGCTACAGAAGCTGCCGGGCTGGTGAACAGTATCGGTCCTGAGTACGCGATCCCTATCCATTACGGCACGATCGTAGGGACGGCGGCAGACGCAGATACATTCAAGGCGGCCGTGGACGGCGGCATCAAAGTCGTTACAAAAGTCGAAGACGCAAAGTAATACGGACACAGGAAATGGCAGACAGAAGCATCAAAAACAGAAGAAAGGGCAAGCCGGTCTATCTGATCGTCATTATCATACTGCTCTGTATGATCGCGTTCAGCCTCTTTAATATAGGTAAGATCCTGTACGGATACTGGGAAGGACGCAGCACGTACACCGCGATCGCAGAGGAAGCCGGCGCGAAGCCGGGGAAAGACGATGTCGAGGTAAAGTTCGAAAAGCTCAGGAAGAAGTATCCCGACGTGAAGGCATGGCTTTATTCCAAGGGCACGATCATCAATTACCCTGTCGCGCAGGGCAGAGACAACGAGTGGTATCTCCATCACACACTGGACGGGAAGTGGAACGGAGCAGGGACTTTGTTCATAGATAAGAACAACGAGAAGCCGTTTAAAGACTTCATGACAGTGATCTACGGACACCACATGAGAGACGGATCCATGTTCGGGTCGCTCGTTAAGTACAGAGATACTGAATACTATATGAAGCATAAGATCATCAGACTCTACAGTCCTGAGAAGAACTATGATATCGTCGTCTTCGGCGGCTGCACCATACCGGGAGACAGCGACCGGTATAAGTTCGACTTCAGGAATGAAGAGGATAAGCAGGAGTATCTCGACTGGATCAGCGAAAACACTGAAGTGAAAACAAAAGAGCATGCGACCCCTGAAGACAGGATCGTCATGCTCAGTACGTGCACCTATGAATTTGATGACGCCAGATTCGTGCTCTTCGGAAAACTGAAAGCGCGCTAGTCTTCTTTGATCGTTCCGTCCGGATTGAACAGCGGAAGCTTCTCAAGGAAAGTGATGTCATCGCGGTCGGCTGAATCTCCTTCTGCGAGGACTGCCATTCTGCCCACGATGTTACCATTGACCTGGTTCACGAGAGTTTCCATGGACTTCAGCGATTCGCCCGTACTGATGACGTCGTCTACGATAAGTACGCGGCGGCCTTCGAGCTTCTTTGCGTCAGACTCTCCAAGGCAGAGCGTCTGTATATGGTCTGTCGTTATGGAGTCGACTTCTGTCTCGATAACATTCGTCATGTAGAGTTTGCTTCCCTTGCGGAGTACGAGATATTCCTTACCCGACTCACGTGCCATTTCATATGCCAGAGGGATGCCCTTGGATTCAGCAGTCACAATGATATCAAAATCCGGAGCCTGCTTCAGCAGCGCTTCTGCTGTGGCCACTGTGATCTCGACGTCGTCAAACATAACGAAGCCGGCAATATAAAGGCTGTCATTTACCGGGCAGAGAGGAAGCTGTCTCTTGAGGCCCGCGATCTCCATTTCGTAAAACATATCGTTCCATTCCTTTCCGATATAATAATAATCTGACTATTAGATTATACTCCCTGCCGTAACCGTATTCAAGTCAGCGCGGGGGCTAAAGTGAGGCCGCAGCTGTACAGTTTCAGTCAAAAATGACAGTACCCGGGTCTTTCGCAATTGAATTTCCGCATGCTGACTTATATAATAAAATCATCAGAACAAAAAAGGAGATAAGGTCTATGGAAAAATTATTCAAGCTGAAAGAGCATGGCACAGACGTAAAGACTGAGATCTCATCAGGTATCACGACGTTCCTCGCCATGGTTTACATTCTTGCGGTCAACCCGAGCATTCTTTCCGCGTCAGGCATGGAGCCTCAGTCGATATTCACAGCTACATGTGTATCGGCAGCCATTGGATGCTTCATGATGGCGTTTCTGGCGAACTACCCTGTAGCGCTCGCGTCAGGAATGGGACTTAACGCGTATTTCGCCTACACAGTATGCGGACAGCTTGCAGAGTCCGGAGTTCAGGAGCCGTACAGGGTGGCGCTGGTCGCGATACTGGTGGAAGGAGTGATCTTTGTTCTGCTGTCATTCACGAATTTCAGAGAGAAACTTGTAAATGAAGTGCCGCAGAACATCAAATACGGAATAACCGCCGGCATCGGGCTGTTCATCTGCTCGATAGGACTCAAGAACGCGGGCATAATGGTGGCGAATGATTCCACGCTCATGACGCTTGGTGATATGGCTACGCCTCAGGTAATACTTCCGGTATTCGGACTGCTGATCATCGCAGCGCTTTCACATTATCATGTACGCGGCGCAGTACTTCTCGGGATCCTGGCAACCTGGATCATGGGCATGGCAGCTCAGGTAACGGGCTGGTACCAGGTCGATCCTGAAGCAGGGGTATATTCCGTATTCCCGAGCTTTGACTTCTCAAACTTCATGCCGGTCGACAAATATGTCTTCGCGTTCGACTTTGAATGGATCGGAAGCCATGTCCTTGAGTTTGCGGCCGTCATATTCTCGTTCCTGTTCGTAGATATCTTCGATACAGTGGGAACGCTTATCGGTGTCGCCGACAAGGGAAATCTGCTTGATAAAGACGGAAAGCTTCCAAACGCAAAAGGCGCTCTGCTGGCAGACGCGTTTGCGACCATAGGAGGGGCTTGTCTCGGAACATCTACTGTTACGAGCTTCGTTGAATCCAGCGCAGGTGTAGCGAACGGTGGACGCACAGGACTTACAGCCGCTTCGACAGGCGTGTTGTTCCTGGCCTCGCTTGTTCTTTCCCCTATATTCCTCGCGATCCCGAGCTTCGCGACAACGCCGGCTCTTGTATACGTAGGATACCTCATGATCATGGCGATAAAGAACATCGACTTTGATTCAGACATCGCTGACGCGATCGGGGCATTCATGGCTATAGTAATGATGCCGTTCACAGCGTCCATCGCAGAGGGCATCATGTTCGGAATGCTGTCATGGGTCATCCTGAAGATCGTCACGGGAAAGGTAAAGGACATCTCCCCGGTAATGTGGATATCTTCCGTGCTGTTCATGCTGTATGTAGTACAGCTGATCCATCCGGCATTCGGCTGATTCCGTCGCACGGTTGATCCATCTGAGCGTCCGGCTGATTCCCGGGCGTAAACACAATAGAAAATGAAAAAAGGACTGTTGCTTTTAGTGTTTATTCGGCACTTTGAACTGCTCCCCGTCAAGAGGACAATGAAACAAAATAATTTTTTGTAC
>CAYMBU010000128.1:0-4441 GCA_964388765.1 uncultured Eubacterium sp. | reverse complement strand
GTGTCAGCAGGATTTCCTTCAACTGTTCCTACGAATACGTTCTTGTATCCGAGCTTCTCGAACTGTGCCTGCATCTGGTCATATGTTACAGCAGCTGTATGTGATGTGCCGTGGCCCATGAATACGAATGCTGTTCCATCTGCCGCTGCTGCGTCCAGTGTGTCATAGTCTGACTTTGCTACTGCTTCAGCTACGAGAGCCTTACCCATAGCTTCCTTGTCAGCGTTGATCTCTTTTGCGTCTTTACCAACTTCACCAAGCAGAGGCTCAGCTACCTTGACTGAATCAAACTGATCCTTGACCTTGTCAAGAGCTCCTACGAGCTCGTCATACTCAGCACCATGCATCAGGTGTGTAGGCTGGATAACGAGGTTCTTTACCTTTGCGTCAACTGCCTTCTGGAGAGCCTGGTCAACATTGTCGATCTGCTCGCCGTCTCTTGCGAATACGTGGTTGATTATGATCTGTGCTGTGAACGCTCTTCTTACAGCCCAATCAGGGTTGGCTTTTGCAAGAGCCTTCTCGATTCCGCCGATATCCTCAGCTCTGCTGTCGTTGAATGATGTTCCGAAGCTTACAACCAGAAGCTCGTTCTCTTTGTCAGGAGCCTCGTTCAATGGATCGTCCTTGGAAGCGTCGCCTGTGTCAGCACCGAAGTAATCTGGAGAAGCCTCTTCTCCTTCTACCATCTCTTTCTGAGCGTCTGTCAGAGCATCCCATGCAGCCTTTGCTGCCTTGCACTGCTCTTCAGTCTGCTCTGTCCATTCCTGTACATAGATAGCGTCGATAAGGTCTGCGCATTCCTTAGCCAGTTCTTCATCTGACTTCTGTTCTTCTGCTGCAGGCTCTTCCGCCGAAGCTTCTTCCTTCTTCTCACCGCATCCTGCCAGCATGGCAAGTGAGAATACCATTGTGAGTGCCATCAAAACTGCTATAACTTTCTTCATCACAATCCTCCTCGAATTATGTATCGGCTCATCTCCGGTGAGCCCTGCCGGACAAAACAAAAGACCTTTCCATGACTTCACGGAAAGGCCTGCATACACAACACATAATGCCGCTGTTGACAGGGATCATAATGATTCCATCAAAAAATGATTCAAACCTTCTTCGGAAGTTCATCTTCGGGTCCAAAACCGGCAGGTTTCCTGACTTAAGTTCAACGCCATGACGCGCCTTCTCGGAAACGGCTTGTCCCTGTGATATATGCAGGGGTTCCATTGTCCCAATGGCCGTATGCGCCTCGGCTCCCTAATACAGTGACCGGATCGCCCAGGATTCTGACCTGATTCCCTGTTCTCTGCTGATGCAGAACACCGGCTTTGTTTTGTTAACTATTCAATTACAATACCATTGTATCACCGCGGCATGTAAAGTCAACTCTTTCGGGATACAATCATCTCCCGCTTTATGTTATTATTTTCTAAGAAAATGACTTTGTTAAGAGGCGGAAGACATGACGGAAAACAGTCCTGCAGCAAAAGATATATATGGATGCATAGTTACAGGCGGCGGTGCGGCCGGCCTGTTCTTTGCCGCGGGAGAAGCTGTAAGCGGACACCTGCGGATCAAAGGCCGCAAGATCATCCTTGAAAAGACCCCGAGGCCCGGGCAGAAGATCCTGATGAGCGGCGGAGGATCCTGCAACATAACACACGCAGGTCCGGTCAAAGACTTCGTCGGAAAATATGGTGAAAAGGGCAGGCTGATACGGACCTGTCTGTACAGGCATAACAATCTGGAACTCATGGAGATGATAGAGTCCCTCGGCGTACCTCTTACGGAACAAATCGATGGAAGGGTCTTTCCGTCATCCATGAAAGCTTCCGACATACTCGAAGCTCTTCTTTCCGCTGTAAAGAGAAACGGGTGGGAGATACGCACTGGCTGTGAAGTCACAGGCATAAATGAAATCGGCCCGGAAGACGCTGACGGCGGCTCTCTGACACGAGTCACATTATCCGACGGCTCTGTCCTTACCACAGAAAAGCTTGTCATAGCTACAGGCGGTTCGTCATATCCCGCGACCGGATCCGACGGTTCTTTCTTCAATGTACTCGAACGGGACCTCGGGATCTCAATAGTATCTCCGAAGCCGGCTCTTGTCCCCGTCTATGTGCAGGATTTTGTGTATGAAGATCTGGCAGGAGTCAGCTTTGACGACATATCCGTATCGTGCGGGAAACACAGCTTCCGCGGAGCGGCTTTGATGACCCACAGAGGATTCAGCGGGCCTGCCATGCTTCATATCTCAGAATATGTGAAGCCGGGCGATGAGCTGGTGATCAACTACTGCCCGGACATGGACACCGAAAGTATGCTCGAAAAGATACGCCGGGATCAGCCGGGGTCAGCTTTGGGTCTGGGCAACTACTTCACGTCACTTACCGGCCTTCCGAAAAGTTTCGTAAACAGGATAATCGATTCGCCTGAAAGGAAGCTTTCGTCTGTCAGCATGTCAGAGCTCCGCGGCATAGTCTCGCGTATAACGCATTTCTGCTATTCCGTAAGCGGTATCGGCGGATGGAACGACGCGATGGTCACAGCAGGCGGCGTATCGCTGGATCAGATAGACCTGAAAACCATGAGGCTGAAGGCCGGTCCTGCTTCAGACATCAGGATCATCGGAGAAGCTCTGGACGTGAACGGTGAATCCGGTGGATACAATCTGCAGTTCGCCTATTCCTCAGCCATGGCTGCTCTTGAGAAATAAATGGCTGCACGCACACGTTTTCCGTTGTTGCGGTAATCGCTATATTATATAATGTAGACATGAGTAAACAGCTGAAAAGCAACCTGCTGATACTGCTGGCGGCATTTATCTGGGGGACAGCGTTCCTTGCGCAGAAGGACGGCGGCCATATCGGCACGTTCACATTCAACGGCATACGGTTTCTGATAGGCGGGACATTCCTTCTGCCTGTTATTTATGTGCTTGACAGGATCCGCGTAAGAAAAGCTTACTCAGAAAACGATCAGCCGGATATGAGGTGGAACAGGAACGTTTTCATCGGAGGCATATGCTGCGGCATTATCCTGTTCGCTGCTTCGTCCATGCAGCAATATGGAGTCATGTTCACGACGATTGGAAAAACCGGGTTCATCACTGCGCTGTACACTCTGATAGTTCCGGTATTTTCTGTGATGCTCGGGAAAAAAGTCCCGAAGCTCACATGGCTCGCGGTAGTGATCGGACTTACCGGCCTCTATCTTATGTCCATGTACGGTGAAGCTCTGCAGATAGCATACGGCGACAGATTCATCATCGGATGTGCCATCGGATTCGCTGTCCAGATCATGCTGGTGGACCACTATGCGCCGATGGTCGATCCGGTAAAGCTCTCTTCTGTGGAATTTCTCACGCTTGGAGTAATAAGCCTGTTCTTCATGTTCACTTTCGAAGAACCGACTATGGATAAAATAATAAGCGTGCTGCCTTCGCTTCTGTATGCGGGCATACTGTCAAGCGGAGTAGCGTATACGCTTCAGGTCGTAGGCCAGCAGCATTCTGAGCCGACGCAGGCAGCGATCATAATGTGCATGGAATCTGTATTCTCACTTCTTTCCGGCATGATAGTGCTTGGCGAGAGGATGGCGGTACATGAATATATCGGCGCGGCTCTGATCTTCACAGCCGTCGTGATGGCGCAGCTTCCGGACAGGAACACTGCAGTTGAAACAGGGAAAACGGAGGTAACTGAAAATGACAAGGGATGAAGCGCTTGAACTTCTGAAGAAGTACAACAAAGAGGACTTCCACATCCACCATGGGGAGACCGTCGGCGGAGTGATGCGTGTTATGGCCGAAAAGCTGGGCTACGGCGACGAGGCAGATTTCTGGGAACTCTGCGGGCTGCTGCACGACATAGATTTTGAGCTCTGGCCTGAAGAACACTGCCAGAAAGCTCCGGAACTGCTCCGCGAAGCAGGCTGCGATGAGCGCCTTATCCACGCCGTGTGCTCGCATGGCTATGGCCAGTGCAGCACTGTCGAGCCTGAGCATCAGATGGAGAAAGTACTGTTTGCTGTAGATGAGCTTACAGGTATCGTTGGCGCGGCGGCCCTCATGCGTCCGTCAAAGTCCTGCAAGGACATGGAGCTGAAGTCACTGAAGAAGAAATTCAAGGACAAGAAGTTTGCCGCTGGATGTTCCCGCGACGTCATAAGGCAGGGCGCAGATATGCTTGGCTGGGAGCTTGACGAACTGCTGAACGAAACTCTGGAAGCCATGAAACAGCTCCCGAACCAGTAAATGTGAGGTTACCACGATAATCGAGGATGCATGGTGACAGCGTTCCAGCGCCATGGCTTATTTCGGACCGTTGACAGCTATCTCATCCGAAAAAACAGGATCGCTAAACACAAATAAAGAACTGTTGTACAAAGTGATATGCTCCCTCTATGAGAGACAGTGAAATAAAAAACACTGTTAATCATGGAG
>CAYMBU010000127.1:0-4505 GCA_964388765.1 uncultured Eubacterium sp. | reverse complement strand
CCTTCGTCTCCTTGATGTTAGCGTACTTCTCCGGCGTTTTCTTATCCCCGTCCGACCAGTACTCCTTGTTTCCGTTGTATTCCTTCGGGTTGTGGCTCGCGGTGATGTTGATACCTGCAAGCGATCCTGTCTCTCTGATCGTGAAGGAAAGCTCCGGCGTCGGTCTCAGGTCATCAAAAATATTCACATGGATCCCGTTTGCCGCAAGTACCATGGCAGCTTCGCGGGCAAAGACCTTACTGTTGATCCTGGAATCAAAAGCGATGGAAACGCCTGCGCCCTGATCCTCACCGGACTCATTGATGACATCGGCAAGCGCCTGAGTGGCGAGTCTGACCGTATACACATTCATACCGTTCAATCCGGCTCTCATTATTCCGCGCAGGCCGGCAGTTCCAAAATCCAGCGTCTCGCAAAAGCGGTCCTTAATCTCCTGCTCGTCGTTCCTGATACCCTCCAGTTCCTCGAAGATGTTGTCCTCTTCAACAAATCCGCTCGTGAACCATTCGTTGTACCTGTCCATGTAATCGTCAAACATCGCCATTCCTACCTTTCCATAAAATAAGAACTGTCCCTTCCTTCGCATTTTCGCGAAGGTGGGAAACGTCCCCACCTTAGCATTTTAAAAAGCCGGCTCGCGGGCCGGCATAAGTTATTCTTTATTTATTTTATGTCGTCTACATTGGCGGCATATATATACATTTCTATACCGTCGACATCAGCGCTTCTGATATCGGACTGCTGTGCTCCGATCCTCTTCATTCCCATGCTCTCGTAGAACTGGTATGTGCAGGCTGTGTCGGTGTGGAGGAAGAAGTTGTCGGTCCCGGTCTTCCTGTAGAATTCGATCATGCTTCTGAACATGCGCTTTCCTATGCCCTGTCCCTGGTACTCCGGCGCCACTAGGAACAGCTCCAGCTCTGCGTCTATTCCTTTGACCACTCTCTCTTCCAGCGCCTGCGCGATCTGCGTGTACTCACCCCACGCCAGACCGTCATCCCTCGTTTCAGGGTTGCAGATCATGAACGCGACCTCTCCGATCAAAAGCCTCACGTATTTCATGTCGATCGGTCTCTCTGACAGATTGGTGCAGATCAGAAGTCCTATGATCTTACCGTTGTCCTCGGCAACACATGTGTAAGTATGGTGGACCATAAAATAGTAAAGGGACATGAGACCGCTGTGTTTCATGGCGATCGGATTGTTCCTTATCTCAGGCGTAGCCCACTGGTTGGATATCAGCAGTGCCAGCTCGTCAAAATCATCTTCAGTTACCTGATGATATGTGACCATTCCATACTTCTCCTAATCTATACTACATCGATATTTTAATACAAATTAAGGATTTCGTAAAGCCGATAATGTTGCAGAAACGTGAAAATATGTTAATATTTCATTAGGGTATTGATTTTGACGACGTATGCCGTGTTCCGCATCAGGGGAATCATTGCGGGACCGTATTCATATGCCGTTCGAGACTTAGGGGGTTAGAGTATTATGCTGAACAGAAGAATAACCGCTGGTATTATTATGCTTCTGATCGTTGTTCTTGGCGTATCCGCTGTCGGATGCAAGAAGAAGGCTGCGCAGAAACAGAGTAAGCCGGCTGAGAAAGTAGAAGAGCCTGAACCGGAACCGATAGTGAATCCGCTGACCGGCTCTTTTGATTTTGATGAAAAAGCCCTGGACAGAAGGATCTGCGCATTCGTCGTGGAGAACCATCCTGAAGCGAGGCCGCAGGTAGGAATGGACGATAAGAAATATTCCCCGGACATCATCCTCGAGGGCGAGGTCGAAGGCGGCATCTCCAGGATGCTCTGGTTCTATGCGGACTACAAGAAGCTTCCTGACGTGATCGGACCGCTCAGAAGCGCGCGTCCGCCGTATATCAGATTCTCCAAGATGTTCGATTCATATTTCATCCACTGGGGCATGAGCCACACTGAAGGCGGATATACCGGCGCCAACACATATTTCAGAAGACTGAAGACAGACCATATCAACGCCATGGATTTCCCGGACAAGTCAGAGGCATTCGGCCGCGATACTTCGACCGGCAAATCGCTGGAACACACGGGCCGCGCTTATGGCAAAAACATTCCTGCCGCCATCAAGGAAGCCGGCTTCAGGATCAAGCCAAAACCATACACTGTACTGAAGTGGCGTGAGGAAAACGGTCCGGTCAGCGACAAGACATGCGGAGAAGTAACGGTAGAGTTCTCTAGGATCTCCGGATCCACACACTGGACATATGATAAGGAAAAGAACGTCTACAGAACAGACAGCTTCAATAACAACACCGAGCGCGACAACCTGCTCGTACTTGCCAGTGAGACTGAATACGTAACGAACGCGATATATCAGGGTCACGGAGTCACATACTGCAACTACAAGCTCACAGGCGGCGACGCATGGTTCATCAGCAACGGCACATGGGAGAAGCTCAAGTGGAAGAGACTCGGCGAGAACGACAAGACCCTGTATCTCTACAAAGTGATCAAAAACAAGGTCCCGAAGACAGCCGAGGAGCTGGCTGCAGACAAGAAGGCCGCTGAGGAAGAAGGAAAAGATCCTGAGACCGTAAAGGACTACAAGATCGAGAAGACCGAGGAGGAGTACGAGCTGAACAGAGGAAAGAGCTGGATCGGCTGGATCTCATCCAACAACGGCGGCAAGGTCAACATATCAAAGATACCGGAAGAGACTGAAGATTCCGAAGAGGACGCATAGATCTGCTAAAAAATAACATGGAGGTCACAGACATGAAAATGAACGACTTCAGAAAGTACATCGCTGAATTCACCGGCACAATGGTACTGGTGCTGTTCGGGTGCGGCTCAGCAGTCGCGGCAAACGCACTCTATTCCATACAGGGACTCAGCGTGCCTCTCGCGTTCACGACGCTCACTATCGCCATCGCGTTCGGACTTGTAATAGTCGCCATGGCATATTCCATCGGCACTGTGTCGGGATGCCATATCAATCCTGCAGTATCGCTCGCCATGTTCGTCGCGAGGCGCATGGAGCTTAAGGACTTCATCTGCTATGTGATCGCACAGTTCGCAGGCGGCCTTGCGGGAGCGTTTCTGCTGAGCGTCATCATCAAAACCAGAGTCTCGCTCGGCCAGAACGGATACGGCAATTCGAGCGCACTCGGCATCGACGCCATGACAGCACTGGCAGTTGAGATCATTCTGACATTCGTATTCGTCATGGTGATACTCTGCGTCACATCAAAGGAACAGTACAGCAGCGTAGCCGGACTTGTTATCGGACTTACGCTCACAGTCGTACATATACTTGGGATACCGTTCACGGGAACATCTGTTAACCCGGCCAGGAGCTTCGGCCCGGCGCTGCTTGCCGGCGGCGACGCTCTAAAGCAGCTTCCTGTATTCCTGTTCGCTCCGCTGATCGGCGGCGTGCTCGCGTCACTGTTCTTTACATTCGTGCTCGAGCCGGGCATGAAGGCAGAAGAAGAACCGGAAGAGGAACCTGCTGAAGAGGGCGAAGACAGTACAGAAGATGCTGCTGAGCCTCATGAGGCAGAAGATACTCCTGGAGAAGCAGAAGAAAACAACGAAGAAACAGCAGAGAATCAGGAAGAAACAGAAGAGACTTCTGAAGTCCCACTGATATCACCGGCTGAGGCGACCCCTTCTGCAGGATATGACCCTGTAGAAGATATGCTGATCGAGCCGGTACCTGAATCAGTCGCGGAGGCAGAAGCGGGCATGATAGAAGAAGCCGATGCCAACGCGGACATTTAATATCGCAAATAACAGTTTCTAACTTTTTCCCTTTTTAGAAAAGCGGGTGCGCAACAGAAACGCATCCGCTTTTTGTATTACTTGTTGCATCTGCTTCTGTACGGGAAGATTCTGAAATTTTTTAAAGAACTGTTGACAGTGTACTATTCGACGTAGTACACTTAATACGCAAAAAGGATTTTGATCAATAAAACGTTAAGGAGGGAATACTCGTGTTCCGACTTGATGAAAGAAGTCATAAGGCCATGTATGAGCAGGTGATGGATAACCTGAAAGAGCTCATCATGACCAATGTAATGAATGAAAATGATAAAGTGCCGTCGGTCCGCGAACTGTCCGAACAGCTGATGATCAACCCGAACACCGTGCAGAAGGCATATAAAGAGCTGGAGCGGGAAGGATACATATATACAGTATCCGGCAAGGGCTCGTTCGTGAGCGGAAAATCGGAGATAAAGCGCGACCCTGAGAAAGTGAAGGCGCTCCTGAACAATGTCGGCGATTCGTTCCGCGGTCTGCTGATGCTTGGCTACAGTCCCGAGGACGCGGCAAGCCTCATACAGGGGACAGTTATGGAATCGCTTGACTCGGCAAATAAGAAGCTTTAGCGGAAAGGAGAGACATAGATGATACAGGTAAAAGAACTGTCAAAGAAGTTTGACGGCAGCCTGGCGCTGGACGGCCTGAACATGAACGTGCCTGACGGCTCAGTGTACGGCCTGGTCGGGACCAACG
>CAYMBU010000126.1:0-4540 GCA_964388765.1 uncultured Eubacterium sp. | reverse complement strand
GTGGTGGGCTACGTTCCGTTTTCGGTTGACGATGCAGTGCTGGGAGAGATCAAGCTGGGATCAATTCCAGTCGCGGTGCCTGCCAACAACATTGAGGATTATGTTGGACGTCAGGAGAACCAGGCAATAAAATTCGCCGGCGACGACATGGGGAAAGACCGCGTAATGATGGCGACACTTTTATACATCGTGATCGTCATCATGGCGTTCATCTTTGCGATCACGGTGAAGAGCACGATCGAGAAAGAAGCGAAAACGATTGGCACCCTCAGGGCCTCGGGCTATACCAGAGGCGAGATGCTCCGTCATTACATGATGCTCCCTCTTATCGTTACGGCAGCTGCAGCGGTCACTGGTAATATCTGCGGCTACACGTTCATGAAGGATATCTGTGCAGCCATGTACCTCCACAGCTATTCACTGCTGCCTTTTGAGACGGTATGGAGTTCCAACGCCTTCAGAGACACCACGGCGGTACCCCTCGTGATCATAGTGATAATAGTGCTTCTGGTTATATCAAAAGAACTCAGGATCACGCCGCTCCAGTTCCTTCATGAGGACTTCGGCAGCAGAGGCGGGCGTCACGCAATCAGGCTCAGGAGCGGAAGCTTCATGTCAAGATTCAGGAAAAGGGTTTTGATCCAGAACATCCCGTCGTACATAGTCATGTTTTTCGGAATACTTTTCAGCGTAGTGATAATGCTCTTCTGCCTGGGCATGTACCCGCTGCTGCAGCACTATGAAGACATCATCATGGATTCGGGCATGGCGGAGTATCAGTATGTGCTGAAAGAGCCGCATAAGGTCAAGGCTGACTCGGCTGAGAAGTATCAGGTGACGACGCTGAAGAATGCGGACAGCCGCGCTGAGGATGTGACGGTGTACGGTATCAGACAGAAGTCCAGGTATCTCGACGATCTGGATCTTCCGGACGCCAGGAACGAAGCGAAGATCTCATCTGCCTACGCGGCCAAGTATCAGATCAAAAAGGGCGACACGATCAGGCTGAAGGAGGAGTACAAGAAGAAGGTATACAAGATCAAAGTCACAGATATCTACGATTACGAAGCCCAGCTCTGCGTGTTCATGGACTTTGACAGGTTCAACCAGATGTTCAAAAACGACAAAGGGGAATACGCCGGGTATCTTTCGGATTCAGAACTCGATGAGATACCTGACAGCAAGATAGCGACCAGGATAACCAAGGAGGATTATGCGACGATAACCAAGCAGCTCGACAGCTCGATGGGAGATCTTTTCGAACTGTTCACGTTCTTCGGAGTGGCGATATTCGTCATAGTCATATACCTCCTGTCAAAGGTGCTGATAGAGAAGAACGCCAAGAGCATCGCGATGTCGAAGATCCTCGGCTATTCAGACGGCGAGATCTCATCGATCTATAACAGAGTGACGACGTTCATGGTGTTCGCGTCGCTTCTCGCCTGCCTCCCGCTGGGGTATCTGTTCTTCAAGTTCATCTTCAGGATAATGATGATGTTCTTTACGGGGTGGCTGACGTATTACATCCATCCGTCGGTGTACATCAAAACCGTCGTGATCGGCGTGTTCAGCTATCTTTTTGTTCATATGCTGCAGCTCAGGAGGATCAAAAAAGTACCGATGGGTGAAGTGCTTAAGGGAATGGAATAACAGGAGAGAGAATCATGTATCTGGAATTAAGGAATATAACAAAAACGTTCGGTGAAGAAGATAACAGGACGTACGCTCTCAGGGAAGTGAGCTTCGGCGTAGAGAAAGGAAAGTTTGTAGTGATACTCGGGCCGTCGGGATCAGGAAAGTCTACACTTCTGAATATCATTGGAGGTATAGAGAACGCAGATTCCGGTACGATCGTAATAGACGGCGACGAGCTGGAGAGCTTTGGAGATAAAAAGCTCACTGAGTACAGGCGTAAGCACCTGGGCTATGTGTTCCAGTCATACAACCTGATAAGCAATCTCACAGTCAGAGAGAACGTTGAAGTTGGTTCGTATCTGAGCGAGCATCCTCTGGATGTGGATGAGATGCTCAACGTGCTCGGCATGGAAAAACATAAGGACAAGGTGCCGAACCAGCTTTCCGGCGGACAGCAGCAGAGAACGGCGATCGGCCGCGCAGTGGTGAAGAACCCTGACATTCTGCTCTGCGACGAGCCGACCGGTGCTCTTGACTATCACACATCAAAAGACATCCTGCAGCTTCTTGACGACGTAAACAGGAAATACAATACAACAGTCATCATGGTGACTCATAACGAAGCCCTCGCTGCCATGGCTGACAGAGTCCTCCGCCTGAAAGACGGCGAGATCGTGAAAGACGAACAAAACGAGAAGAGAAAATCAGTCATGGAGATAGAATGGTAGGGAGAGATCTGGCTGATCAGTAGCAGATAAAAATCTGTGTTTTGTGCTTGAATACATATATGTGAAGTGATAATATGAAATCAGGAAGAAGCCGCAAGAGCGACCGATTCGACTTTTTATTTTAAGCCGCCGTCTTAGTCCGTAGCTATGACGGCTTTTCTATTCGCAAAATTTGCAGCTTCTATATTGGGCGCACCTGAAATAGAGAAGCACCTTCGACGGGAGGTGCTTTTTACGTGGACTATATGTCATTATAAAACTAATCGCTAAAATAGGTTATTGGTTATTTTTAATGCACAAAAACGGTAATCATGTTCCGCGTTTAATATAAAAGAGAATTGTCAGAATATTGCTCTAGTAGTACAATTATTATAAAAGAAAGAATTAAATGGCAGAGTATTATTTGATTATTTCACGGAGAAATCCTAGACTTAAAGCTTCGCTTTTGAGGTATAAAAAATGGCCAAAGTAACACTAAACTATAACCCATATTTGATGGAACGAGTATCAAATTTAATGACCGTGATCCGTATGCTAATAGTATTGTGGAGAAATATACTAAGAGTAAATTACAAGATTGGATCGATGAAGCTCCAAAAATCATCGGCGAGGAAATGAATGGGTATGATTTTGATCTTGAATACTATGGTACTGAACTGGATTATGAGGAACTGAAGAATTCATTTAGAAAAGCAAATGTATCAGAAGATTCTGTTCCAATGTTTCATAAGAAAGTACTTCAAAGTAGAAAAGAAAAGACAAAAGAGATTAATGATGTTTTACATTGGCTGGAAATAGAGAATAATAAAAATTTTGACAATGGTGCATTCCGTAATAGTAATACAGATATTTTCGATGAAAGTTATACTTTCTATACAGTCAATATGCAGGATGCAGAAATGGTTTTCCTAAAAGAATATAACATATCCGTAGCGCCGGGACTAAAGACGATCACAATACGATGACGATAAGCTTGGGCGGTATAGGTACGCTCTGGTTCAGGTCGATCGTTACGGTATATGTGAAGCCGGCCCGCTATACACATCAGTTCATGGACGACAACGACTACTTCACAGTCAGCTTCTATCCTGAGAAGTACAGAGACGCGCTGACACTCATGGGAAGCAGGTCCGGAAGAGACATCGATAAGGACGCAGCTTCAGGTCTTACTGTGAAAGACCTCGGCAAAGCCATCACATACGAAGAAGCAGAAGAAACACTTCTCTGCAAAAAGATATATAAACAGGATCTCGATACGGAGGCAATGCCTGCTGAGGTAGTACAGGAGTACTATTCAGAAGACGCGCCGCATACAATGTACCTAGGAGAAGTGGTGGAGATCATAAGATAACAAAGAGAGCATGCTCATATAGCAAGCATTAATAAAGGAAAAGATATGGTGAAGCCAAGACTCATCGTTCTATCCAAAATGTTCTATACCAAGACAGACGAAGAGCTCATTAGGGAGCTGAAGAAATGATATTTTAAAAAATAGGACATAGGTATAAAAATGATTGAACAATATGAATGGATAACTCCAAAATATACTAATGGAGAAATAAGGAGGGCTGGTATTGCTATTTGTAATCCTGCTGTTGGAGATGATGAAAGTGATAAAGCTATAAAGATTATTAATAATTGGCGAGAGGCACACGCGTTCCCTTTATATGTTTTATATATGCATGTACTTTCACAGATATATCCTAGAAACGATATTTATGTTGTAACACGACTTAAAAGGTTAGATTCTATAGTAAATAAACTAAAGTATCAAGGGGATATGAAGTTAACAGGAATGCAAGATTTAGGCGGTTGTCGATTGATTGCTCCTAGTATAGACGATGTATATTATTATAGCGGGATTTTCAAGCAAACGCTATATGACCCATCTAAAATACAATACCGTGATTATATTAAATCTCCAAAAGAAAAAACTGGTTATAGATCAATTCACTTAATAATTAAGTTTGTGTTAAATAATAGAGATAACAATCGAAACTACACTTTGCCTATAGAACTACAATTGCGTACACATCTGCAGCATATATGGGCTGCTGCTATAGAAGTAGTAGAAATATTTACTGGGCAGGAATTAAAAAAGGGTGATGGCGATAAATATTTGGTGAACTTGTCAACTAAAAGTAGACAAGTAAAAAAAGCGTCAGAAGCCCTGTTCA
>CAYMBU010000125.1:0-4571 GCA_964388765.1 uncultured Eubacterium sp. | reverse complement strand
GAAGTCCGCACTGATAGAACTTGAGTTCAGGTCCTACTACGATTACGGAACGTCCGGAGTAGTCTACACGCTTACCGAGAAGGTTCTGTCTGAATCTTCCCTGCTTACCCTTAAGCATATCTGAAAGTGACTTGAGAGCTCTTCCGCCAGGTCCCGCGACGGCACGTCCTCTTCTTCCGTTGTCGATGAGGGAGTCCACCGCTTCCTGAAGCATTCTCTTCTCGTTCCTGACGATGATATCAGGAGCTCCGAGCTCAAGCAGTCTCTTCAGTCTGTTGTTTCTGTTTATTACTCTTCTGTACAGGTCGTTCAGGTCAGAAGTCGCGAATCTGCCGCCGTCCAGCTGTACCATAGGACGAAGATCAGGAGGGATAACAGGAACTGCCTCAAGTACCATCCATTCAGGACGGTTCCCTGAGATCCTGAGCGCCTCGATGACCTCCAGCCTCTTGACGAGTCTCAGCTTCTTCTGAGCTGACGCTGTCTTCAGCTGTTCACGGAGCGATGTTGAAAGCTCTTCCAGATCGATCCTCGTAAGGAGCTCTCTGATAGCCTCGCCGCCCATCTGAGCTCTGAACGCGTTTCCGAGCTGAGCCTTGAGATCGCGGTACTCCTGCTCTGTGAGGATCTGCTTCTCGACAAGTCCTGTCTTCTCGGAGTCGCCCGGATCGAGTACGATATACGCCGCGAAGTAGAGCACCTGCTCCAGAGCTCTCGGCGTGATGTCGAGCACAAGTCCGATCCTTGAAGGCGTACCTTTGAAGTACCAGATATGTGATACAGGTGAAGCGAGCATGATATGTCCCATACGCTCTCTTCTTACCTTTGCCTTGGTCACCTCGACGCCGCAGCGGTCGCAGATGATGCCCTTATATCTGATCTTCTTGTACTTTCCGCAGTGACACTCCCAGTCCTTTACAGGTCCGAAGATCTTCTCGCAGAAAAGTCCGTCGGTCTCAGGCTTAAGAGTCCTGTAGTTGATAGTCTCAGGCTTTGTCACCTCGCCGTGAGACCACTCATTTACGATCTTGTCGGTGGAGGCCAGCTTGATCTGCAATGATTCAAAGGTATTGGACTCTATATATTGATTCTTTTTCTCATTATCATTAACAGGCACAGGTTTACTCCCCTTTCCTATTTATCAGCTTCAGGTTCGGTTTCTTCCATCATGTCTTCCATGTCCGCCGGGATATCCTCTTCAGGGAAATCTTCCTCATCAGGCTCCATGTCCATCAGATCCTCTTCAGGCTCTTCAGCGGCTTCCTGCGCGGCAGCTCTCTCTTCTGTATATCTCGTGTTGATGATATCCTGATCATCGCTGTCTTCGGACGAGTATACGGCGCTGTGCCTCATGATGCTGTCGATTCCCTTAGGCGCGTCGTAATCCATGAGCTCCTTGAACTCGATCTCCTTGTCGTTCTCTGTACGTACGCTGACGTCGAGGGCAAGGCTCTGGAGTTCTTTGATCAGCACCTTGAATGACTCAGGGATGCCCGGCTCAGGAATGTTCTTGCCGTTTACGATAGCTTCATATGTATTTACTCTTCCGACGATATCGTCTGACTTGACTGTCAGGATCTCCTGCAGTGTATAGGCGGCTCCGTAAGCTTCGAGCGCCCATACCTCCATCTCTCCGAAACGCTGGCCGCCGAACTGGGCTTTACCGCCGAGCGGCTGCTGTGTAACGAGGGAGTACGGACCTGTAGCTCTTGCATGGATCTTGTCGTCGACCAGATGGTGGAGCTTCAGCATGTACATGTATCCGACGGTAACAGGGTTTTCGAAGAACTCTCCTGTTCTTCCGTCTCTCAGCCTCAGCTTCTCCTTCTCCTTCTTGACAGTCTCGCCTGTCTCAGGATCGGTCACTTCCTCATAATAGCCTTCCTCTATGAGCATCCTGCTGATATCGTCCCAGGAAGCGCCGTCGAATACAGGCGTTGCGATGTACCAGCCTCTCTTCTTGGCGGCGAGTCCCAGGTGGACTTCCAGTACCTGTCCTACGTTCATACGGGAAGGTACGCCGAGAGGATTAAGCATTACCTGCAGCGGAGTCCCGTCTTCCAGGAACGGCATATCCTCTTCAGGAAGAATACGTGAGATAACACCCTTGTTTCCGTGACGTCCGGACATCTTATCTCCGACCTGGATCTTTCTCTTGGTTGCGATGTAACATCTTACACGCATATTTACTCCAGGAGGAAGCTCGTCTCTGTTCTCGCGTGAGAATATCTTCACGTCTACGACGATACCTGTCTCTCCGTGAGGGACTCTGAGTGATGTGTCTCTCACTTCCCTTGCCTTCTCGCCGAAGATGGCACGGAGCAGCTTCTCTTCTGCAGAGAGGTCGTTCTCGCCCTTCGGTGTTACCTTACCGACAAGGATATCTGTGGATGTGACCTCAGCCCCGATCCTGACGATACCCATCTCGTCGAGGTCCTTGGTCGCGTCCTTGGAAACGCTCGGGATATCTCTCGTGATCTCTTCAGGTCCGAGCTTGGTATCTCTTGCGTCTGCCTCATATTCAACGATGTGGATCGATGTGAGCACATCGTTTATTACAAGCTTCTCATTAAGTACGATAGCATCCTCGTAGTTGTAGCCTTCCCATGTCATGAATCCGATGAGAAGGTTCTTTCCGAGTGAGATCTCACCCATGTTGGTAGAAGGTCCGTCAGCGATGACTTCGCCTTCCTCAATATGTTCGCCGTGGTTGACGATAGGTCTCTGGTTGATGCATGTTCCCTGGTTGGAACGCTTGAACTTGAGCAGTTCGTATTTATCTATCTCGTTGTTGTCGTCTCTTCTTATCCTGATCTGTTCAGCGTCAACGAACTCGACTGTACCTGCCGCTTTGGCCAGGATAACGACACCTGAGTCACGCGCTGCCTTGTACTCCATACCGGTACCTACTACCGGTGATTCTGTTACGAGCAGAGGCACTGCCTGACGCTGCATGTTGGATCCCATCAGGGCACGGTTCGCGTCGTCATGCTCCAGGAATGGGATCATGGCTGTAGCGACCGATACTACCTGCTTAGGAGATACATCCATGAGATCTACGTCTTCACGCGGATAGAGTGCGATCTGTCCGTCGATACCGCGGCCTGCGACCTTTTCGTTGATGAAGTCGCCTTCCTCCTCCAGTTGCTCGTTGGCTTGTTCTCAGATCGTCAGTTCTTCTTAATCAGCTTCCTGGTACTGGACGTGCTTGGTGACAACGCCTGACTCTTTATCGACTACCCTGTATGGAGTCTCGATGAATCCGTACTCGTTCACAACTCCGTAAATGGTAAGCGATCCGATAAGTCCGATGTTAGGACCTTCTGGGGTCTCGATCGGGCACATTCTCCCGTAGTGGGAGTGATGGATATCTCTTACCTCAAATCCTGCACGCTCTCTTGAGAGTCCGCCAGGTCCGAGTGCGGAAAGTCTTCTCTTGTGAGTGATCTCAGCAAGCGGGTTGTTCTGGTCCATGAACTGTGACAGCTGTGAGCTTCCGAAGAACTCCTTTACTGCAGCAGTGATAGGCCTGATGTTGATCAGCGATTCCGGCGTGGCCATTTCCATGCCCTGTGAAGTCGTCATCTTCTCTCTTACTGATCTTTCTACTCTTGAGAGACCGATACGGAACTGATTCTGGAGCAGTTCTCCGACTGTCCTGAGTCTTCTGTTTCCGAGGTGGTCGATGTCGTCTGTCTTTCCTATGCCGTGGTTCAGGTTAAGGAGGTAGCTCACTGAAGCCACAACATCCTGAACTATCACGTGCTTAGGTGAAAGCTCGTTCTTTCTCTCGATCAGAACCTGAAGCAGGTCTTCACCTGTGAGATTCTTGTCAAGGATCTCTTTCAGGACCGGATAGTAGACTTTGTTCCGAAGTCTGTTCTTCTTAAGGTCGATGTCGTTGCCTGCGATATATGGCTCGATGTCGACGAAGTTGCTTCCGATTACTTTGGTCGTATCATTCTCGTCTCTAACATATGCAAGGACGGAAACGACTCCCGCGTTCTCGATCTCCTTAGCAAGATCACGGCTTATGAAGCCGCCTTTCTCTACCATTATCTCTCCTGTGTTAGGATCGATAACGTCTTCTGCCGCGTGAGTTCCTACCAGTCTTCCGGAGATGCCGAGCTTCTTATTGTACTTGTATCTTCCAACATGCGAAAGATCGTACCTCTTGGCATCATAGAAGAGTGAATTTATCAGCGTTCTTGCGCTGTCTGCCGTAGCAGGCTCTCCCGGTCTCAGCTTCTTGTAGATCTCCTTGAGTCCGCTGTCCTCGTCGTTAGTCGGGTCTTTCTCAAGGGTCTTCAAAAGCCTGTCGTCACTTCCCAGAAGGTTGATGATCTCATCATTGGATCCGATGCCGAGCGCACGGAGAAGAGCAGTCAGAGGCTGTTTCCTCGTTCTGTCTACACGCGCGTAAAGCACACCGTTAGTGTCTGTCTCGTATTCGATCCAGGCTCCACGGTTAGGAATGATCTGAGAATTATAAAGTTTGTTGTTGGACTTGTCTGTCTCAACGTCAAAGTACGGTCCCGGAGATCTTACCAGCTGTGTTACGATAACTCTCT
>CAYMBU010000124.1:0-4713 GCA_964388765.1 uncultured Eubacterium sp. | reverse complement strand
TTACTTAGGAGAACGGTTCTGATCATGGCATCAGTGTTTACCGCGGTTTTCCTGCTGATCGTTATGGCGGGAATGACAACGGTACATGCAGATGACGGAGCGTTGTATGTAGGAGGCCAGCTGATAACAGAGGAGAATCCGACTGTAGATATCGAACATGCCAGCTGGCATGGTGGTAAAGCTACCTATGATTTTACAACACATACTTTAACGATAACACCGTCAGAAGAGAAGAAAAAATCAGGGATAAAGCTTGTTGCTACTACGGCAGGTAATACAGAAGAAGACGATGGCATAGACCAGGGTGCGCTCTATTCAGCCATTTACGCAAAAAATATACCTGATCTTACTATCAAACTGGACAAGACACTTTGTGAATTGTCAAATCCAGGAGAAACTATTCGTACGGGTCGATATGCCGGCATATTCGTAGACGGCGGCAGCCTTACTATTGACGGCGAGGGCGTGTTCAGTATTTCCCCGTCAGGTATTAAAAGGCGCAGCATATATGCGTCAGGAAACATCACTATAGGAGAAAAAGTAGCTATATGCTGCGGTAATGTCAGCAGCGATAATACACAGCAGATAGGTATCGAGGCCGGAGGATCTGTAACAGTCAAAAAGGGCGCGAGTGTTTACTGCAGCCTGAGCGCCAGCAGTGGAACAAATGTAAAAGCACAGAAAGCTATAGTATGCGGAGGAACGCTCACAGTATCCGGAGCGCCTGATCTTCCTGATTACTACAGTACCGAATATCCAAATGATTTTAAATCGAAAGGTACTGTTTATGCACAGACTGATAAGAGCAACATAGGTACTGCAGCGACCATACAGGCTGCAACGCTCGTCGCGTCAGGCGACAGTACTTTGAATGTTATAGAAGCTAAGATACTTGCTGAAGACGGAAGCTCCGTTGGTATCGATGCTGATGTAACGCTGTCAGATTCTGCACGCATCAAATACAGTATGAGTGAATACGGTGAAGATAAATGTGAGAGCATCGGTATTAAGGGAAGTGTAACAGCCAGCGGAAGCAGTAAGATCATCTATGATGGAACTAATGGGAGTCCATATACAGGTATATCACTGGAGAGCAGCGACAGCTTCGCAGTTACAGGTAAAGTTGAGCTGGTAATCTCAGGCCGTGATAAGGCTATCACAGGCATGAGTGATGATGACCTGGCCGGGTTGGCTTCACTTGGCGCTTTTGTCAGTGCAGACGCGACTTCTGCCAACGCGGAGCCATGGGACGGAGTGACATCTTTAGATAGTTATAAATATGTAGCTATCCCAGGCAGCTATCCGGTCTGGATCGGCGACAAAGCTCCTACACCGTCAACTAAGGATGATGTTCTGGCTGACGGAGGTTCAGTTAAGTATGATCCTTCAACCAGGACGCTCACTCTTGAGAATGCTGTAATTGAAACAGCACCGGATGGTACAGATGCGGGAGGAATAGTATCTCACCTTGACGATCTCACGATCGTACTTAAGGGAGATAATACGATCTCCAATACCACGGCTGCTTCCGGAAGCACTGTGGGCATCAAGTCAGGCATTAACGGCGGAAATGATCTTAAGATCACAGGAGACGGAAAGCTGACTATCGACATAGACGGTAAGGGATCTGAGAAAGAGCCGAAGGGTATCCTTTGCAGAAAACTCGATGTTGATTCAGCGGAGCTGGCGATCAATGTCCATGGCGGAGCAGCTTTTGACACAGCCGTCTACTATGGAACAAGAGAAAGAATAGTTCAGCTTGCAGGTATATATGCATCAGATAATATCACCCTTAACGATGCTAAGCTTAATATAACAATGAAGGCTCCGAAGAACCGGGTAGTTTCCGGCATCTTCCATACTGAACAGAAGCACATAACGATCACCGGAGCGTCAGACGTAACGATAGATATTCACAGCGAAGGCTCCGACGCAGCTGTAGCTGTGACCGGCATTACCGGCTACAATATCAACGGCGATCCAATGTATAACAGAGGAGTTGATATTGTAGAAGTCTCAGGTACTTCGAAGCTTACGATAGATACTACCGGAGCAGCTGCAGGTCAGTATAACGGCGGATTATACGGCGATATCAAGCTTAAAGACTCATCTGAGTTTGAAGTGAGTTCCGGAAAAGCCAGATATATGTCATTTGGAGCCGGCTGCTATCCAAGCCAGGCGTCGAGCGGACTGTCATATTTCGGATACTTCAAGGTATATGATGACGCGAAAGCCAAGGCAACGTCAGGAGAGGCGGAAAACTACAGCTTCGCTGCGCTTTGCTCAATAGAAACAAAGGGTAATGCTAAGGTAGAAGCTATAGCCGGAACCGCAGGCGTGAAGAGCTCCGGTACAGGTGATTCTCAGGGTATCGAGGCATTTGGCAATTCTGAAGTAAAGGTCATCGGAGATCACTACGGAACTGATGGTATAGTTGAAGTCAATGACTCTGCAGTCGTAACGGCGCAGGGCGGAACAAAAGCCATTCATGGAGTATGGGGCGCGGGCGCTAATCAGCTTCCGTTCAACCCATCGGAACTCGGCGTACTTGTGAATCTTACCGGATATACCGGATATACTGCGGATGAAAGCGGTAAAGTATCTTCTCCTGCAGTAGAGGTGAACACGGAAGCGAAGTCTACGGGTACATCTTCATGGAACGGTACGGATGCGCTTGGCGGTGACGACAGCACATTTAAATATATCAGAATACCGGCGCATACTCATGAATGGGATGCCGGAGTCGTGACTAAAGAGCCTACGCAGACGGAGACAGGAGAGCGTGTATACACATGCACGATCTGCGGAGAAACAAGGTATGAGACAATACCTATGCTCCCGATCAACTATGTCAAGATCACTCTTGACGCGGGCGAGGGCCATGACGCCGTCGCGAAGAAGATCGAAGAGGAAATCAATAAGACCGCTGCAGACGGCTACAAGGCTGTGGCAGACGGTACGCGTGTCAGCCTGTATTTTGAGGAAGGCACGACTATCCATGAAGCAGAAGACAAGCTGAAAGAGGCAGTAAACGCCACAGAAGTCATCGTTGATAACGGACAGCGCTGGGCAGAAAGGATCGGACTCAAGACTACCAGAGAATATGCTGATTTCGATGAATACTGGAATGCTGAACGCGCTTCGGATTCAACGAAGGGCAATGATCCGGTCACTCAGGACACAGTGCTCTATGTCAACTGGAACGATCCTGTATCATCCTCAACTCTTACGGTAAAAGCTCCTGTTGCAGGAGAGACAGTAAGCCTTGATGAAGATAACCTTCCGGATAAGGAACCAGAGGTGACTCTGTCCAGTGAAGATCCGTCCATTCAGATAGTCGGCCTGGCTATCTGGAGAGAAGTAGGACAGGAAAAGGGATTCTTCACCGGAACATTCGTAAGCGGGACCGAGTACGAAGCTTCGATTTGGATCTTGCCTGAATTCGGATATTACATAACTTCAGACTACAAGGCGACCGTAAACGGAGAAGAGGTCGCTGAGCTGTACGTCAACAATCAGGAAACATACGTCGTCATCACTTCCTTACAGAAGGCTTACAAGCTGGATAACACATTCACAGCGAAGGGCAAGAATGTGAAGAAAAAGGCCAAGACGCTGAAGAAGAAGGCTGTAAAGATAAGCCGCAAGAAGGCGATAACTGTCAAGAACGCCAAGGGCAAAGTGACATACAAGAAAGTCAAAGTACTGAAGGGAAAGAAGAAGGTCTCAAAGAAGATTGCGAAGAAGTTCGTGATCAATTCGAAGACCGGAAAGATCACCCTCAAGAAGGGCATCAAGAAGGGCACATACAAGTTCAAGATCAAAGTCAGAGACGCCGGTACCAAAATGTATAAGGCAAAGGCCAAGACTGTGACCGTGAAAGTGAGTGTCAAATAAGCAGTTTGCGGGGGACGGCGCCGGCGCCGCCCCCTTGTTTTTCCAGACAGGCAGATATCTGTAAGAATATCAGATATCTCAAGGACGGGCGGATATGAAAAAGAAACTGTTTTCAGAGATCCCATACATAAGTGAAGGACGAATGACCCTGAGAGCGCTTACGCAGGAAGACGCTAACGCGCTGCAGGAATTCATGGAGAACGAGAAAAGCTTTCAGTATCTCCCGACGTTTCTGTTTGAGATGCAGTACAGCGACGCGCGTCAGGCCATAGATCTTCTGTACACCGAGTGCATAAAAGAGTCGATCATACTTGGGGTTTTTGTTGAAGGAGAATTCTGCGGACTTGCCGAGTTCTACGGATACAAAGACGATATCCACAAGATAAGCGTCGGCTACAGACTGCTGGAAAAGTTCTGGGGGCAGGGCATAGCGACTGAAGCCCTTCGCCTCATGGTGAGATATCTCTACGAAGAAACTGACATCGAGATAATAACATCGAGCGTCATGGTAGGAAACACAGGCTCCAGAATAGTAGCAGAGAAAAACGGATTCGATCTGGTCGTCCACAACGCGGAAGAAGACTGGGGCTTCCCGGAGCCGGTGAAAGTTGACAAGTTCATCCGGTAGTGCACGGTCAGCCGCTGCAACGTAAAATACTGCGATTGTAACGAAATGCTGCACAAACGCGAAGCCCGCGCATCAATCGGGGCGCTGCATATGAAATGAAAAGGGCTGCTGCAAAAGACGACAGAAGTCGCCTTGATATGCTCCCTCTATGAGAGACAGTGAAATAAAAAACACTGTTAATCATGGAG
>CAYMBU010000123.1:0-4735 GCA_964388765.1 uncultured Eubacterium sp. | reverse complement strand
CTTCTATGTATTTAATGGTTCCCTTTTCAACGGGCTGAATTCCGCCAATGGAATCCAGAAGTTCCTTCTGACCGCTGCCGGATATTCCGGCTATACCCAGTATCACCCCTTAATTAGCCGTAAATGACACGTCGTCAAGCTTTAAAACACCATCCTGGCTTCTGACTGTAAGGCCCTCCACCTGTATTCTGGGCTTCGGGTCCACAGGGTCCGGCCTGTCAATGTTTAAGGCTACCGCGTGGCCCACCATCATGTTGGTCATTTCCTGCGCGTTGGTCTCACTCGTGATCATGTCGCCGATGTACTCGCCCTTCCTCAGGACGACTACTCTGTCTGATATCTCCTCCACCTCGTGCAGCTTATGCGTGATGATGACCACGGCCTTCCCGTCGTTCTTCATGTTCCGGAGCACCGCGAAGAGCTTGTCTGTCTCCTGCGGCGTCAGTACCGCGGTGGGCTCGTCGAGGATCAGGATGTCGGCACCTCTGTACAGCACCTTTACTATCTCGACCGTCTGCTTCTGCGAGACCGACATGTTGTAGACTTTCTGGTCCGGGTCCACATCAAAGCCATAGGCGTCGCAGATCTCACGGATCTTCTTTGCCGCCTTCGCAAGGTCAAGCTTGCCCGGCTCATTAAGCCCCAGCACGATGTTCTCAGCTGCCGTGAACACGTCGACAAGCTTGAAGTGCTGATGGATCATGCCTATGCCGTATCTGTACGCCTCGTGAGGCGAGCTGATGGATACCGGCTTCCCGTCGATGTAGATCTGCCCTCCGTCAGGATAATATATGCCCGACAGCATGTTCATCAAAGTCGTCTTCCCGCTTCCGTTCTCTCCAAGAAGCGACAGGATCTCGCCACGGTAAATGTCGAGGTTCACGCCGTTGTTTGCGACGACCGTTCCGAACACTTTGGTGATATCACGCATCGATACCGCTGCGGTTCTTTCTTCCAAATGATCACACCCTCTCTATGCTGAATGGGGACGTTTCTTTTTCAGCCAGATTGCTGAAAAGGGACAGAAGTCATCCCCGCCTTTTTTATGCGGCAAAGGAAAGCACAGCGTCACCCTGTCCTTTCCTTTACCGCATGATCATATTACCTGTAAAAACACAGGGCCCCGGCCGTGCCGGGGCCCCTGAATAATACTGTTAAGATCAGTCGCCGTAGTTTTCGTCGAGCAGATTGATGCCGTCGATCCTGAGATCGAAGTATGGAGCTGAACGATATTCTGATTCGTGGAAGTATCCGTCTGAAACAACTTCTGTATCAGGCTCGAACGCTTCGTCTGTGTCAACGTCAGCCTTGTAGCTGTCGACCTTCTTGCCGCCTACTGTGAAGTTTGCTGTATCGAATACGTGGATCTCTCCGGACTCGAGCTGAGCCTTGACTTCGTCGAGCTTCTCCTGTGTACCCTCAGCGGCAGCCTTTTCGTTTACTTCTGTCAGCTGAACTGAATCTGTCTGGAGTGTTCCTGTCCAGTCAGTGTCGATGGCCTCGCCGTTCTGAGCAGCCTTGATGGCGTATTCATAGTAAGGAGCCCAGCTGATCTTGGATGAAACGATGAATGTGTTCGGGCAGGAATCTACTGTTGATCCGTTGTATGATACGTCAGGAACGCCTGCCTTCTCGCATGCTGTAGGAGCTCCCATTGAGTCAGCGTGCTGGCTCAGAAGAACGCATCCGCCGTCGATGAGCTTGGTCGCAGCTTCCTTCTCAGCTGTCTCGTCATACCATGAACCTGTGAATGTTACGTCCATTGTTACCTTAGGAACGATCGAACGAACGCCCAGGAAGAATGATGTGTATCCTGAAACTACCTCAGCGTATGTGAATGCTCCGACATATCCGATCTTGGAGTCTTCTTTTGCATCTCCGTTGTCGATCATCTCCTGAAGCTTGAGGCCTGCGGCAACTCCCGCGAGGTATCTTCCTTCATAGATGGAAGCGAATGCGTTGTGATAGTTGTCAAGTCCCTCTGTGTGGGCCTTTGTTCCTGTTGAGTGGCAGAACTGTACGTCAGGATACTCCTTTGCGGCCTGGATCATGTAGTCCTCATGACCGAATGAATCCGCGAAGATGATGCCGCATCCCGCGTCTACGAGCTCAGCAGCTGCATCGTAGCATTCCTGTCCTTCAGGAACGTTAGTCTTGATGATGTAGTCGTCCTCGCTGATGCCGAGATTCTTGCATGCTTCCTTGGCGCTGTTGATGAAGTTGAGGTCATAGGTGGAGTTCTCATCGTGCAGGCAGATGAAACCAACCTTCATTGAACCGGCGTCCTCTTTCTTTTCTTCACCGCCCTTGCTTCCGCAACCGGTAAGTGCTGTCATGACTACCATTGCCAGAACGAGCAGTAAAATCAAACTCTTTTTCATTACTTTTTCCCTCCTAAAAATAATAGCGATAAATAATCATTTATCATCAGACGCCGGTTTAAGGCGCCGCAATGAACCTGTTTATGGCCGGACGGCTTTTGTTATATCTGGCAGAACGTCACGTGCTCGTCGTCCATTGACTCGATGCATGCGAGCGACTCCACGCGGATACCCTGCTCACGGAGAGCATCTCCGCCGCCCTGGAAACGCTTCTCGATAGCAACCGCCGCGCCTACGACTTCAGCTCCCGCCTGCCCGCAAAGATCGACAAGCCCGCGGATCGCATTTCCGTTCGCAAGAAAATCATCCACCAGAAGCACATGGTCATCCGCGGTAAGATAATCGCTGCTTACAACGACGTTGTAGTCTGTACCGTGCGTGAATGAGTGTACTGTGGTGGAATAGATATCTCCGTCTACGTTGCTTGTCTTATGCTTCTTTGCGAATACGACAGGAATGCCCATGATGATGCCGGCTGCAGCAGCGATCGCGATCCCGCTTGACTCGATAGTCAGGATCTTAGTCGCTCCCGCGCCATCAAAAAGACGTGCGATCTCTTTACCTATCTCGCCTAAGAATGCAGTGTCGATCTGCTGGTTGAGAAAATTCCCAACCTTCAAGATGCCTCCTGGGAGCACCTGCCCCTCATTCAGTATCTTATTTTCCATTTCCTGCATTTAAAACTTCTCCTAACTGCACTTGATGTGCATCCGGAAATAAACAAAACTGCCTTAAGAAGACACTTATCCTAAGGCAGTTAAGCTAAGCATCTAATAGTGACGGCTATAACGGCGCCGCCGTAGAGACTTCCGGGCCATTCATCCGGAAATATATCAGAAACTGTTCTAATATATTAAATTTTCTTCATCTTGATGTTATATTATTATTTCATAATTGTCAATGCATTAAGGCAAACCTGCCAAAATATTACATATATTGTTTTTTTCGTTTTTTCAGCACCGTGGCATACTATATATAGTATACATCCATCCGCCGCACCGCCGTTATATCCGCACATATTATAGTATCCGCCCCGTTAATAGGTATATGATATAATCATATCAAAGGCTACAGCTTGTGCCTGATCAAAGGCCGTGTCCGGAACTTGAGCAAAAAAAATGATCAACAGATATATCGTACCATTTCTGCAGATGACATCCTGGAGGATGTACCAGCCGCATACAGGCGGCGTTTTTCACGTGTTCGCAGTGATGATAGCGGTGACGCTTGCGGTCTTTGCTTCCGTGCTCGTCATCAGGTCCAAATGCTCGCGCCGTGCTCTCTCCGAAAGCACGATAGAAAGATACGGCGCAGGCGGACAGACAGGATACAAAAAAAGGATCCGCGTCCTTGCGGTTCTCGGCTGGCTCATGGCGCTGAGCGAGATATATAAGCAGCTGTTCCTGTACTATATCGTAAATGAAGGCGCTTTCGACTGGTGGTTCTTCCCGTTCCAGCTCTGTTCCGTACCGATGTACATGTGCATACTGCTGCCGCTTGTAAAAGAAAAGGTCCAGAAAATCCTGCTTACATTTATGACAGGATTCACATTCCTAAGCGCGGTATGCGCTTTGATCTACCCTGAAGACATGCTTCGCCCGTACGTGTCGCTCACGGTACACGGCTTCGCGTGGCACGGTATCCTTCTCCTGATAAGCATTGTCGCCGGCGCGTCCGGAATGGCAGACCTTACGCTGAAAGGATATCTCAGATCGGTCTGGCTCTTCCTCGGCCTCGCAGCGACGGCGGTCGTGATCAATGTGATCGGAGAACGCATGTCGGCCGGCAGTGCCTTGTCGTCATATCCGAACATGTTCTACCTGTCGCCGTTCCATCCGTCAAACCAGCCATTCGTGGACATTGTCGAAAAGTCTCTTGGCAGGCTCCCTGCAATGGCGGTCTACACAGCCGCGATAATAGTTATCGCCGGCGTCATCGACTTCATCTTCCGCGCCATCTCGCGCCGCACGGCATATTAGCTATTCATGCCGCATGAAATACTGGAAATCTGCCCTACGGCATATTAGATATTCCCCGGATAAACATATTTCAGCTTCTGCCTGGCTACTTCGGCCAGCCTCAGCACCAGCCCGACATCTGTCGCGTCTCTGTCTGTCATATGAAAAGTCGGGAAAAACCTCGTGACATGGAGCGGTATATCTGCGCCTGTCAGGATCTCAGCAGATGTAGATCCTAGCCCTGCCGTTTCCGGCTCCAGCCCCGCGATCCATGATGACAGCTCTTCCATCTCTTCTTCAGAGTCATTTTCACCCGGTACGATGAGCGTAGTCAGTTCCACATGGCAGACTTTGACGGCTTCACTTATGAAGTCCATGACCATCTTACGGTCGCCG
>CAYMBU010000122.1:0-4753 GCA_964388765.1 uncultured Eubacterium sp. | reverse complement strand
TCCTTATTCATTTATCAATCGCATATTAAAGCAATTTAATAGTATACTGCAAAGCCGTCAAACATGCAAGGGAAATTTCAAGAAATGTATGAGAATTTTTTTGATAATTATCGGAGTGGCCGCGACGGCAGATCAGTTTTCAGAGATACCGTTACCACGGCTGTATCATATGAGTATGGGAATCGTTCCAGGCAACGTGATCCAGTGGTACTAAAATAATACATTTGCCCATTTTATGTGGGTTAATTGTGATATATCACATTTTAGTACCATTTCGAATCATGCTGGTGGTACTAAAACAATGCATTTTGCCCATTTTATGTGGGTTAATTGTGATATATCACATTTTAGTACCACTCATCAGCCGCAAAAAACCGAAGCGACAGTCCCAGGACAAAATAACACCTCCGAGCGGTCCGCGCCCGGAAAATAAAATAACACCCCCGAGCGCTCTGCGCCCAGGGGTGCCGTTTTACATTTCCGTCCGAAGATCGGCGTAGAACTTTAGAGGCCGGAACGGCCTCGCAAGTCTTTCTACCTTACAGCGAAGCTGCAGGATCTATGAAAGACTTATTTGAACTCTACTGTAGCGCCTGCTTCTTCGAGCTTAGCCTTGATCTGCTCAGCTTCGTCCTTGTCGATGTCTTCCTTGACCTTTGATGGAGCCTCGTCTACGAGAGCCTTAGCTTCCTTAAGTCCAAGTCCTGTGATCTCTCTAACGACCTTGATGACCTTGATCTTCTGAGCACCGATCTCAGAAAGAACGACTGTGAATGAAGTCTGCTCTTCTTCCTGAGCTGCGCCTGCTGCACCTGCAACTGCTACTGGAGCTGCAGCGCTAACGCCGAATTCCTCTTCACAAGCTTTAACGAGCTCATTCAGCTCGAGAACTGACATGCCTTTGATGGCTTCGATAATCTGATCTTTATCCATTATTATTTCCTCCTAAATTATGTTGGATCCGGGGCTTTGATCTTATTTGCGATGGCCGCCTGTGTTATTGGCGGTGACCGCCTGGCCCCATGTCCTGCGCGGCTCATGCCGCATTGTTTGAATAATTACTATTCTGCTTCTGCGGCATCTGCTGCCGGAGCTCCGCCCTTGTCTTCCGCGATTGCCGCGAGTGTTCTGACGAACTTGCTGACAGGTGACTGGATGCTTCCCATGAACTTCGCGAGGAGCTCTTCTCTTGAAGGAATGCTCGCGATCTGCTCGATGCCATCTTTATCATAGTATGTGCCCTCAACTACTCCGGCTTTGAATTCCATTTTGTTGAAGTCTTTCATAGCCTTCTTAAGAAGTCTTCCAGGAGCTGTAGCGTCAGTCTTGCTGATAGCGATGGCGCTTGGTCCCTTCATTGCGTCGCCGAGAGGTTCAAATTCTGTGCCGGCGATAGCTCTCTTCATAAGAGTGTTTTTATAAACAGTGTAATCGATGTCTGCTTCACGAAGTGTTTTTCTCAGCTCGTCAGCCTGTGCTACTGTGATTCCCATGTAGTCTACCAGTACTGCGGCTTCTGCTCCGTCAAGCTTTGCTTTGATCTCGTCGATCACAGCCTGCTTTTGCTGTTTAGCTTCTACAGACATTATTTCTCCTTTCCGGGATCTCATCCTCATATGCTTCTGCATGCACGTGCCGGACTGTTCCGTGCTTTGCGCTGCGTTCCCGCATACCGGGATAACGATCCAGCGAATCGTCTGGTACTTGAATAAAAACAGGCCCGTATCATCCTAGACAATACGGGGCCGATCATTTATTTATCGTACCTCGGCGGGATATTGAGCTTTACGCACCCGCTGTCTCAGGTTATAACTTTCAAATTCATTTTGATGCGTCTCATTAGACGTCATCTTATTTCTGTCCGCCTTTACTGCCGCGGACCGCACAGCATCCTTAGCCTACGAGAGCCGGATTGATCTTGACGCCAGGGCCCATTGTTGAAGAAAGCGTGATGCTCTTCAGATACTGTCCCTTTGCAGCTGCAGGCTTAGCCTTGATGATAGCTGCCATCAGTGCGTCGAAGTTCTCCTGAAGCTTCTCAGGTCCGAAAGATTTCTTTCCGATGACTGTATGGATGATGTTCTGCTTGTCAAGTCTGTACTCAACTTTACCAGCTTTAATGTCCTTGAGGGCTTTCTCAAGATCCATTGTTACTGTGCCTGACTTAGGGTTAGGCATGAGTCCTTTAGGTCCAAGCACACGACCGAGTCTTCCTACGACACCCATCATATCAGGTGTAGCAACGACTGCGTCGAAATCGAACCAGTTTTCTTTCTGGATCTTTGCTGCCAGGTCCTCAGCACCTACGTAATCAGCGCCTGCTGCCTCAGCTTCATCAGCCTTAGGTCCCTTGGCGAATACGAGTACCTTGACTTCTTTACCTGTTCCGTTCGGGAGTACGATAGCTCCTCTTACCTGCTGGTCGGCGTGTCTTCCGTCGACTCCGAGTCTTACGTGGACCTCGATCGTCTCATCGAACTTTGCTTTTGCTGTATCCAGCACGATCTTCATTGCTTCCGGTACTTCATTCAACTGAGTCTTGTCAAAAGTCTCAGCGGAAGCTCTGTAAGTCTTTCCATGTTTGGCCATTTCTTTACCTCCATTCGTGGTTCCTTCGCGTCCGGTCTGGTCATTTTATTTGCCGGAGCACTCCCACAAAAGCTTATCCTTCTACTACTATGCCCATGCTTCTCGCGGTGCCTTTGATCATCTCTGTAGCTGACTCAAGGTTCGCTGCGTTGAGATCCGGCATCTTGATCTTTGCGATCTCTTCTGCCTGTGCAACTGTGATAGTCGCCACTTTGTTCTTGTTCGGTTCGCCTGACGCCTTGTCAAGACCTGCTGCCTTTTTGATCAAAACAGCTGCTGGCGGTGTCTTGGTGATGAATGTGAACGATCTGTCGGCATAAACCGTGATAACTACCGGGATAAGCATTCCGGGCTGATCCTGTGTCTTTGCGTTGAACTGCTTGCAGAAGTCCATGATGTTGACTCCGTGCTGTCCAAGGGCAGGACCTACAGGTGGTGCCGGAGTAGCTCCGCCGGCCGGGATCTGCAGCTTGATATAGCCTTCGATCTTCTTTGCCATACTGCTCCTCCTTCCTTCAGTTGTTCATGACTCGATACTTATTAAAGCATCTTGTCGACCTGTGTGAACTCAAGCTCCACAGGTGTATCTCTTCCGAACGCGGAGATCTTGACGGTCAGTACCTGCTTGTCAGGGTTGATCTCTGTGACCTCGCCCATCATTGTTTCGAACGGGCCGCTGATCACTCTTACTGTATCGCCGATCTCAACATCCAGATCGATATCTGTTTTCTCGATGCCCATGCGGGCAACTTCTTCCGGAGTCAGAGGAATAGGATCGGAACCCTGTCCAACGAATCCGGTAACGCCTTGTGTATTTCTGACGAGATACCAGCTCTCATTGTTTACGATCATCTTAACGATGACATATCCCGGGAACATCTTGCGCTTCTTGATGCGCTTCTGGCCGTTCTTCACCTCGATACGGTCTTCCTCAGGAACGATAACGTCCATGATCACGTCGTGCATGTCCCTGGTCTCGACCATCTTCTCGATGTTGACCTTTACCTTGTTCTCATGTCCCGAATATGTGTGGACCACGTACCATCTTGCCTGACCGTCGCCTCTGATGCCCTCTCCCTCGAGAGGTGAAGCGATGTTTCCAGATTTACGCTCCGGCTTGGCTGCAGGTTCTCCCGCATGTGCAGGCATCTCTTCTGTGGTCTTCACTTCTTCCTGTTCAGTTGTCTCCAGGATCTCACTTTCTGACATTTATATATGCTCTCCCAAAAATAGTATATATATCAGTAATAACTGATTATGAAAGCGTGATTCCGAGCAGCTGCTTCAGGATCTCCAGGATACCCATATCAAGCAGCCAGAATCCAATAGCAAACATAGCACATGTCGCGATAACAACGACTGTGTAGGAAATGAGCTCTTTCTTTGTAGGCCATACGACCTTGCTGAGCTCCTGCCTTACTCCACTGAAGAAGTCTGCCGCGCTTTCATTCTTGGCATTCTTTTTCTTAGCGGATTTCTTGGCTGTTTCTGTAGCCTTTTTGATGGCTGATTTTTCTTTTTCGTCTTTAGCCATGATTTACCTCGTTACTCCGATTACTTTGTCTCCTTGTGGACAGTAGCTTTTCTGCAGAACGGACAATACTTCTTGATCTCCATACGATCAGGATCGTTCTTCTTGTTTTTCATAGTATTGTAGTTCCTGTGCTTGCATTCTGTGCATTCCAAAATGACTTTAACTCTCATGCCGGTCCCTCCGTTTTTTCTAACTAAAATCAAGAGCCTTTTCATCTGGCCCTGATATTTTTACATAATGACGCTTTTTAAGTATATGACAAGCCCCTGTGAATGTCAACAGAAATTTTATCTGCTGCCGCGGCGGAAAGACACTTCAGTCGATGTCCCCGCCGTAGCTGTCGTCTTCATCCTCGCCTTCTACGTCCACAGTCAGATCCGAAGCCACCGCCGACGCGTCGCTGCATACGTCGATCAGCTCTTCCACATAAGGCCTGATCTCTTCACTTACATCGTCAGTGCCTACTATTATCAGATGCCAGCCGTCCCCCATCTCTGTAAGGACATCATACAGCGCGTCCAGATTCCCTCCATAATAATCCGGCAGAGGGAGTGACTCCATGAGTCTGTCCTGGACATCCTCTTCAGTCTCCACGCCGGCAAGGTCGATTATATATTCGTCTTCCATATC
>CAYMBU010000121.1:0-4768 GCA_964388765.1 uncultured Eubacterium sp. | reverse complement strand
TCGAGCCATGGATGGTCGTCCGGCATGTTAGGCAGGAAATGTATAGGCGAGTTGTTATATACGATATCGTCCATGTAATCTCCGAAGAACCAGCTTGCGTCAAAGAGCCCGCTGAGCGATATCAGTGTGTCGAAGATATCCGGCCTTCTGAAGAAGAAGTTCGCAGCGTGAAGTCCGCCCATGCTGCACCCTGTGACCATCGCCTTGTCGCCCCATTCAAGGTATTCAGGCACAAGCTCTTCGATCACGTAGTTATACCACTTTTCCTGCATCTCAGCCCTGTATCTTCCGTCTCCGTATTCATCAGACCACGACTCCTCGTCGATGCTGTCAACGCATATGAGCCTGAGCTTTCCTGCGTCTATCCACGGCTGTACAGACTCTGCCATTCCGAAATTTCTGAAGTCCCATGTGTGTCCGTTCTGCGGCGGGAAAGCAAAGCACGCCTTGCCCGCATATCCTATCACCGCGTGACCCATGTCGCGGCCAAGACTCTCGCTGTATCTTACTTCGTATCTTTCGTCCATACTATTCTGCCCTCTCCTGTACGTAATCCGCGAACCTGTTGACTTCCTCCTCGCTTCCGACAACGGCTGTATACATTTCATTTCCCATCGCGCCTGACAGCACATCCGGCATACGCTCTGCCATGACTATATGACCGTTATATCTGTCCAGGATGTCCTCTCGTGTGTGCGTGTATCTGTGTATGTCTTTTCTTCCCGCATATACGCAGAACCTGTCATCCCCGCTCTCCGGAAGCAGTCTCCTGTCGTCGGTGACCATGTCCGCGTATATCTGATATACGTCTGTCTGATGAGCAAAATCCATCATGTCAGGCGTGTATCCTCCGGCAGGTCTCATGTTGACCTCCAGGCCTACGAATTCTCCGACTTCTCCGAGATTCTTTCTTGCCTGTGTGAGCCTGAAGAACTCGAAGTGGACGAATCTGCTCCTCACTTTAAATGCTTTGAGCGCCCGTCTTCCGTATTCCCTGAGCTGCTCAGGAACGTCCAGAAGTGCGTAATATGTCAGCTCAAGGCCTTTGTTCACCAGATCGGCGACTGAAGGCGGGAACCAGCACGAATTCTCGAACAGCGGATCACCGTTCGAGTCACATATCGCATCGTATGAATAGATATTCCCGTATACGAACTCCTCCATGACATAAGGGACGTCCGGCTTATTATCGAAGAAAGCCTTGTGCTCGTCGTCGCATTCCAGCTTCCACGTGTCCTCCGCGCCGACTCCCACGTCAGGCTTGACTATGACAGGATATCCGCCGATATCATCCAGGAACTCCTTCGCGGCATCCATGTCGGTTATCTTATGATTCCTAGCCGTCGGGATCCCTGCTTCTTTATATACCGGCTTCATGGCTGATTTGCTCTTCCATAGAGCGAGCTCATTCGGCTGTACCCCTGTGGATATATTGAAATCCTCTCTAAGCCTGGCGTCCTGCTCCAGCCAGTACTCGTTGTTGGATTCCAGCCAGTCTATCCTGCCGTATTTGAAAGCAAAGAAAGCTACGGCTCTGTACATGCTGTCGTAGTTTTCCATGCTGTCCACTTTATAGTATTCGGTGAGCGAAGCCTTGAGCTCCGGCTCAAGTCCGTCATACGGGCAGTCACCGATTCCGAGCACGTTCACGCCCTTCCTCTTCAGCCGGTCGCAGAACTGCCAGTAAGTATGCGGGAAATTAGGTGATATAAATACAAAATTCATGTTGTTTCCTTCTTGATTATTCAGGTCTATTCAAACAGTCCGAGCACGGTATCCTGGATCTCGTCTATGTCTATCACGCCTTTGTGTCTGATCTCTTTCTTATCCAGATCGCGCAGCCCTTCAGGCACCTTTACGCCCGTGCTCGCCGCGATCTCTCTGATATACGCGAATCCGTCCGGCTGCTCGCCGAGTCCAATCGATTCTGCCACGCTCTTAGCGAACTTGTACGGGCTCGCTGTCGAAGCGATCACAGTCGGCGTAAGGTCGCCGGTCTCTTCTCTGTAGTTCTCATATACTTTATACGCTACGGCCGTATGTGTATCGAGCAGATATTTATTTTCTCTGTACATCCTGCCGATAGTCGCATTCGTAGCTTCCACATCCGCGAATCCGCCGTAGAACTCCTTAAGGCCTTCCTTGATCCCGTCTCCAACTTCATACCGCTTATCAGAGTCAAGCTCCGCCATAAGGCGCCTGATCTCGTCAGGATCGTTCCCGGACAAATGATACAGAAGCCTTTCAAGGTTGCTGCTGATCAGGATGTCCATCGACGGTGAATTCGTCAGATAGAACTCTCTGTTTGTATCATATACACCTGTCCTGATAAAATCTGTCAGTATCTTGTTTTTGTTGGAGGCACATATCAGTCTGTTCACAGGAAGCCCCATACGCTTAGCATAGTATGCCGCAAGTATGTTCCCGAAGTTGCCTGTCGGCACCACGACGTTGATCGGATCGCCTGCCTTGATCACTCCCTGCCTCATCATGCCGAGATATGACCAGATATAATATACGCACTGCGGGATGAGTCTTCCGATGTTGATGGAGTTGGCGCTTGAAAGCTGCACGCCTTTCCCAAGAAGTATTTCCCTTACCTCTTCACTCTGGAATACATTTTTCACGGCCGTCTGCGCATCGTCAAAGTTTCCTCTGATTGCGAATACGTGCGTGTTGTCGCCTGTCTGTGTAACCATCTGGCGTTCCTGCACCTGTGATACTCCGCTGTCCGGATAAAATACTGTGATCTCAGTTCCAGGCACGTCAGCAAAGCCCTCCAGGGCAGCTTTTCCTGTATCTCCCGATGTAGCCGTCAGGATGCATATCTTCTTGTCGTCGTGTTCTTTCTTTACGGCAGTCGTCAGAAGCCTCGGGAGTATCGAAAGAGCCATATCCTTGAATGCTGCTGTTTTTCCGTGATACAGCTCAAGGAACCATGCGTCTCCTGCTTTCACGAGCGGCGCTATCTCTTCGGTATCGAATTTGGAGTCATATGCCCCGTCCACACACGCGGCAGTCTCTTCTTCAGTGAAGTCGGTGAAAAATGTTCCGATCACTTTTTTCGCGATGTCCTGATATGACGCGTCCTTCATGTCCTCGATATCAAAAGGCATGGCCGGTATCTCCTCAGGCACATACAGCCCTCTGTCCGGCGCAATACCTCTGATTATCGCCTGTGCAGCTCTTAATTCTTCCTTATCTCCTCTTGTGCTTCTGAACTTCATCCTTATTCTCCATTCTGTTCATCAAAGCCTGTAACATCATTTGGCAGATTATTTTAAAAAAGCCCTTGCCAACTACATGTTAACAGTATAGAATATGTAAAGTCAGTTTGCAAACTGATGCACAACAATATGCAGCCTTGGTCAAGAGGTTAAGACGTGGCCCTCTCACGGCCAAATCATGGGTTCGATTCCCGTAGGCGGTACCAATAAAAAAGCCTCTTCAGAACGTTGAAATATCAACAATCTGAGGAGGTTTTTCCTTTGTCTCATTCTCTTGCGAGCACGTCACAAAAGCGGTTAATATCGATTAAAATCGGTTTTAAATGTGGCAACAGATGTGGCAAAAATGTGGCAAAGTTTTTGGTGTTCTTCACAGGGTATTACAGTACAATGTGGACTCACTATTATCACCTAGCAATTCATCATATACCGATTGTTTATCAAACCATTTCTCAACTGTCTTTGCAGTATATGGAAGAGTATTTATATAATCTATCTTTGCCTGATACGGATTTTCATAAACACCGATGTTTATTTTATTATCCACGCCATACTGATGGATGACCTTTTGCATTGTATTGTTACCTTTGTTTCTTTCTAACATTACCATCAGATCTTTTTGAGACAGCTTGATATTCGAATTGAGCAGGTTAACATCATCTGTTAGTTCATCACCCCTCAAGGTATCTGCTTTTTGTAGCTCTTTGATATAATCGTCACAAAGGATCTCAATCTCTTTATTGAACTCTTCATGTAAATCAGATAATTCCCTTATACGAATTTTTTTATCATTATTTAGTTTAGTATTATCATAAATACCAAACTCTATTTTTTGATCGATATCATCAATCTCACCCTGTTTATCTTTCAGTTTTGTTATATGCTGTTTCACCATAAATATGTAATCCTTGTAAAAATCTTTTATACTTTTCATTCTCTTTCTCCTTATTCTTTTACGGTTTAATGGCTATGAGGGGGGGGTATAGCGAAAATCGTTGAAATACTCCGCAAAACCCCCGCTCTGTATAACCAAAAAGTTATCATGCCTCAAACTGTTTACTGAAACCCATGTCTATGGACACACCCCTATCATCATTTACCTCATCAACTTCAAGTTCAAATTTCCGTACACTTAAAGCAATCTGACAGGCGTATAAAATCGTATTGGCTTTTTTTGTATCCATCTTATCATGTGCTACTAAATCACTGACTTTTTGTAGAGTTCTACGAATGTCTGCTGATTTATTAAACCTGAATTCACACATATCATCACCTCATCAACATCCATACGAAGTTCGATGTGGACAGCGTAACAATCAGCAATATAATTGTTATCCATAGTCTCCGTATTGTTCTTTCTTTCCTTACCATCTCAGATTCAAAAGTCAGAAATGGTATATCTTTCTTAACTTTCATCTCCATCACTCCTTAATTGATATACTTTATACATAACTTCTTCACCATAACGGTTGTAACTTTTTGTATATGAAGAATCCTGTGTAAATTGCACCGCCGTTCCAGTCTTTGGGTACCGCGATTCC
>CAYMBU010000120.1:0-4809 GCA_964388765.1 uncultured Eubacterium sp. | reverse complement strand
TGATCGTACAAAAAATTATTTTGTTTCATTGTCCTCTTGACGGGGAGCAGTTCACTTTGTGCAACAGCCCCTGTTTTGTACAGTGGGTGTGATATCTGACTAGATGATGCCCTGTGACATCATTGCGTCTGCTACCTTTTCAAATCCTGCGATGTTGGCGCCTGCTACGAGGTCATATCCGAGGCCGTACTTCGCGGCTGCGTCCTCAGCCTGCTTGTGGATGTTGATCATGATCTGTTCAAGCTGAGCATAAACCTGTTCTTCTGTGAAGAATGTATGCTGTGCGTCCTGACCCATCTCGATGCATGAGCATGCAACGCCGCCTGCGTTTGCTGCCTTGGCAGGTCCGATGATCACGCCGTGATCCTTGAAGTATTGAGTCGCTTCATTGGTGCAAGGCATATTGGAAGCTTCGCAGATGTATCTTACGCCGTTCTCTACCATCTTCTTTGCGTCATCGAGGTTGATCTCATTCTGAGTCGCGCAAGGCATATAGATCTCAGCAGGAACTTCCCAAGGCTTTTTGTCCGGGATGAACTTTGCTTCCGGATACTTGTCGGCATATGGTGAGCACTTTCTGTTTCCGGAAGCTCTGAGCTCGAGCAGGTAATCTTCCTTTTCTCCCTTTACTCCGTCTTCATCAAGGATGTAGCCTTCATGGTTACTGATCGTGATGACCTTGGCGCCGAGCTGGTTCAGCTTCTTGATGGTGCCCCATGTAACATTCCCGTATCCGGATACTACTACAGTCTTGCCTTCGAGGCTTTCGCCGTTATGCTTGAGCATCTCTCTCAGGAACCATACAGCTCCGTATCCTGTGGCTTCTGCTCTTCCTCTGAGTCCGCCGAATGTCAGCGGTTTTCCTGTGAGGATGCCCTGGAAGCGGTTCGTGATCTTCTTGTATTCGCCGAAGAGGTAACCGATCTCTCTTCCGCCTACACCGATGTCACCTGCAGGAACGTCTGTGTCAGGTCCGATATGTCTGTAGAGCTCTGACATGAATGACTGGCAGAATCTCATGACTTCTCCGTCTGACTTCCCGGCAGGGTCGAAGTCCGATCCGCCTTTGCCGCCTCCGATAGGAAGCCCTGTCAGACTGTTCTTGAAGATCTGCTCAAATCCGAGGAATTTGATGATTCCGGGATAAACTGTAGGATGGAAGCGGAGTCCTCCTTTATATGGACCAAGCGCGCTGTTGAACTCAAATCTGTAGCCTCTGTTGACCTGAACTTTTCCGTTGTCGTCTACCCATGGAACTCTGAACTGGATCATTCTTTCAGGCTCGATTAGTCTTTCAACGATGCCCGCCTTGATATATTCCGGATGTGCCTCAAGCGACGGCTCTACAGAAGTAAGGACTTCTTCGACTGTCTGCAGGAACTCCGGCTCGTTTGGATAATGCTTCTTTGCGATCTCGATATACTGTTCTGCTAAATTCGCCATAGTTACACCTTTCTTTAATCTCATAAATATAACTTATTATGTGTTTTTATCATACCACCCGCTGAAAATGAGGTAAAGTGTATTTCTGTAAAAACATTTTTAGTACAAATCCCTTGGATATACCTGAATATAGCTTTATACAAAAAACCAATATATTTAGTATTTATATGGAACACAGATACTATAAGTGGTATTATTCTATACAGAAATAATAAATAAGGAGGGCCAGCTATGAAGAAAGGCATTATCAAGTTTACTTCTTTGTTCACAGTCGTTCTGATGTGCATGACGATGATACCTTCTGCGATATTCGCTGAAGGCGAACATGTGCATACGATGGAGTATGTGGAGAAAGTCGAGGCCACATGTCAGAAGTCAGGCATGGAGGCTTATTACTACTGTTCCGTATGTGACGGTCTGTTTGCCGATAAAGATGGACAGACGCCTGTAGAAGGCGATGACCTTATCATTCCGATCAAAGATCACGATTGGGATGACGGTGTGATCGAACGTCAGGCCACGCCGGAAGAGCCTGGTATCATAACGTATACCTGTAAAGTCTGCGGGACAAAGAATTCAGAGGATATCGAATATGTTGAGCCGCCTGTAGATGTGACGACTGCAAAGAAATTCTCGCTCGACGGCAATAAGCTGCAGTTCAAGAACGCTGTAACCAAAAAGCCGCAGAATTTCGTAGCAAAAGCAAAAATAGACCATGTATGGGTCAAGGCTGCGAAGCAGAAGGTCACGGTAAACTGGAAAGTCAACAACGGCATGAAGATCGCCGACGGCATAATCGTCCTCAGGAAGACCGGATCTGAAAAGGTCTATAAAGAGATCGGTAAAGTATCCCTGAAGAAGAATGTCAGCGGAGTTCTTAAATGGGATCCGAAGTCATACTACGTCGATAAGACTGCGAAGAAAAAGAATACATCGTATACATATATCGCCGTTGCATATATCGATGAGGATGACATTATATATATCACACACTGCTCAGACTGGGCTGCAGCGCAGACTTCTGCAAGCAAGCTGAAGAACGTCTATACAGCTAAGATGAGCAAGAAATCTCTCAGCATGCAGTATAAAGGCACAGCGGCTCTGAAAGTGAATATTTCCAAGCCTAAGACAGTATTCATGGCGAATACTATCCGCTGGTATTCGGATAACACAAAAGCCGCAAAGGTGAGCAGCAAGGGCAAGGTCACTGCGGCGAAGCCGGGAACCACGACCATACGCGCGAGACTGGCAAGCGGGAACGACGTTACATGCAAAGTTTCTGTAGTCGGAGCCTTTACCCCGGATACTCCGAAGATCAAAGTAGACGTCGCGTCAAACGACAGCATCACTCTTACATGGAACAAGACAAAGAACGCGACGACATATGACATTTACCGTTCTGACGACGGTATCCACTGGAAGAAGCCTTCAGAAAAGCAGGGAACATCAAAGATCAAAGGGACTTCCAGAAAAGTGACAGGCCTCAAGAAAGGCCAGAGATATGCTTTCTACGTTGTGGCAAGAAACGATAACCACGGATACACGGCGACAAGCAGAAATTCAAACGTTGTGTACCAGAAGGCCGTTATAAAGCGCAGGCCTACGGTCGTCACAGGATGGCAAACATCTAAGAAACTTTATGCGGGACAGTCGTTCATACTGTCGCTTACAGCCACTTCGCCGGACGGAAGAAAGGCCAGTCTCCAGAAGCTGAACGGTAAGAAATGGGTGACTCAGAAAACGGTAACGCTTCCTAAGGGAGCCGGTAAAGCTGCGTTCAAGCTGCTGTTCCCGAATACATGGTGGGGACACAAGACATCATGGAGATTCGTGATCCCGAGGACCAATACGTCAGACGAGTATGTCAGCAAAACTCTCGTTATCCAGAGCGTCAGAGTTTATCAGAATCCGTCGCAGTACGTACAGATAAAAGACACTATCGATAAGCACGGATATAACTATTACACGTCCAAGGTGCTCGTAAACAGCACAAGCACCAGATACAACCATGTTGAAGCACTGATAACGACTGCGAACAAGTATCTCGGAGATACTTACCTGAACGGCAAGTCCGGCGCTCCGGGTAAGGGTATCGACGCTCCGGGACTCGTGATGCAGTCTTGCTACGGAGCCGGCGTCGATCTGTGGCCGATAAGCCCTTCGACAAGGCCGATCGACTGCACTGAAAGAATATTTAAAGGATCAAAGCTGGCAAATGTTCCGAATTATGATTATGATCCGAAAAGCACAGATTTTAAGAATGTTTACCGCGGCGACCTGATATTCTTCTATACAGGAAAGGAATATGTCGGCCATGTCGCCATATATCTCGGACTGGGTAAAGTGATACACGCCAGTCAGGTAACAGGTAAAGTTGAAACGACGACTCTTAAGAAGCTTGTCAGCAAAGATGGAAAGTACAAGTACAAGATCGCCGGTGTCAAGAGAATATTCTGCTTCATCTGATAGGAGGGGACATTATGGATATGAAAAGAAAATTCTTTACGCTGATAATAATGGCAGCGATGATGCTTACCTTCCTGCCTGCTGCAGTATTCGCCGAAGGTGAGGAGCCGGTCAAGCCGGTAAAGGCAGAGTGGGACAGCTTTTTCAACCTCAGGGGAGTTGTCGGGACAGATGAGCTGACAAATCTTGAAACTACTAATCTTGCCGGTTTCGTAGTCACATTCAGCGACGGCTCGACTAAGGAATATACATATAACGAGTATGTACACGATGAAGGGACCCCGGGTGAATATACAGAGAAGGGATTCTATGCAGAAGGCGAAGACCCTGAAAGCGAGGCCTCATCATTCTATCCGTATATCAGTGAAGAAGACGGTACGGTTGAATTCAAGGAAGGCTGGAATGATGCGAAGCTTCAGATGATGATCCCGTACGTGGTCTCCGGTAAGGGTACTGACGATGAAGTTATAGATTATGAAACAGTATCAGCCGACGTCAGAGTACTCTGCGAGGTGGCGAGACCTCTTAAAGTTGAATTCGTACCTGCCGAAGGATTTACTCCGAGATGCAGCATCGGACTTAATTATCTTACGGTAGAGGATTTTTACGGTGAGGGTAATAAGTTCATAGTTACGAAGCAGGCGTGGGAAGACGGCGACGACGAATATGTTGAAGTACCTTATGCATACTATTATGCAAAGGGTACGACCATTGACGGCGAGGAAACGGAAGGTTTCTTCCTGAGCGGAAAGGTCGATTCCACCCGCTTTGAGTTTGAGGAAGAAGTATTCATCCTCAGCAAAGGCGTGAACGAGGTGGAACTGACTTATACCGAATATATTACTGAGCTTGATGACGAAGTGTCCGTTCAGTTCACGATTCCGGTCGATGTCCAGAGAT
>CAYMBU010000119.1:0-4968 GCA_964388765.1 uncultured Eubacterium sp. | reverse complement strand
GCAGCCAGAAAAAATTCTTCAATCAGTCTTGATGAAAAGAGTGGAGAACTCAATAGTACAGTAAAAAAGGCTGCAAATACATTAAGTGTCAAGACAAAATCATATACTATAAAATATAAGACACTCAAGAAAAAGACACAAAAAATCGCAAGAAAGAAGGTTATTACAGTCAGCGGAGCAAAGAGTACTGTTACATATTCCAAGGCATCCGGGGATAAGAAGATCACGGTCGCAAAGGAGACGGGAAACCTTACCGGAAAGAAGGGCCTCAAGAAGGGCATATATAAGGTTCGTGTAAAAGTCAAAGCTGCAGAAAACCGCGGCTATAAAGCCAGGACAGTATCAAAGACTGTTACGATAACAGTTAAATAACCAAGTCAGTATGTGAACAGCTGCATAAGTATGACAGCCCATACCGGCAGCGTGAACATCGACATAAGCGTAGTCATTGCGACTCCCTGCGATAACAGCAGGGAGTTTTTATTTTGCGTTTCTGATATCGCTACGATGAGTACGGCGCTCGGAAAAGCGGCGGCAAATACAAGTGTCAGCTTGCTTGCGTCCGCGAGAGGAAGCAGCCATACCGCAGCGAGAGTAAGAAGAGGCATGAGGATCACATTGCAGAAGCAGCAGAACATCAGCTTCAGGTTGCCTACGACCTCTTTCAGATGTGATGTGCCGAGCTGTATGCCTACTACGACCATTGAAACTGGGATAGTGGAGTTACCCATAGTTGTGAGAAAGTCCATCACAGGGTCAGGCAGGCCGGTACCCGTCGTCATAAGTATGACGCCCGCGAGAGCAGCAGCCATGCATGGATTGAGCAGAGCTGATGCTGTTTTCTTCAGCGATACTTTCTCTCCGCTGCCCTGATTTATCTGGATGATCGCTCCAGAATAAAGGTATATATTCAGCAGGATGTTCTGGATTATGAACAGGAAGAATATCCTGTCGCCGAAGATTGCCTTTGTAACAGGAAAGCCCATGAATCCTGTGTTGCATGATGTCATAAGTGCGCAAAGAGCGCCGCGGTCAGATCCGGGCTCATATTTTATTGCCTTAACTATCAGATATGATATGAGAGACGCCGCACAGAAAAAGATGACAGTCCCGATCACGACTTCCAGAGACATGCGTATCATTTCTCCGGTCAGATCCTGAGACGCTATAGTCGACAGGACCAGGCAGGGCGTGGTCACATAGACAAGCAGGGCAGAGATATACCTGGACGACTTTCCGGGAAGCACACCTGCCTTGTTCGCAGCGAAGCCTGCGCCTATCATTGCGAATATTGTCATTACTTTTATGAATACTGTCGCCATCTGCTCCTCCATACGGTCTGCAACATGAACATATTGTACCATATTGAAGTATTTAGTGGTAAAATATGTATGTGTGTTTATTAATAAAAAATCAGGAGGATCAATGGAAACAATAGTATGTGCTTCGCACAATCCTAATAAGGCAAAAGAAATAGCAAAAATAACAAAGGATTTCGGCTTTGATGTGATCACAAGAGACGAGGCGGGGGTACCTCTCATGTTTGACGTGATAGAGGACGGTAAGACATTTGCCGACAATTCTTACAAGAAGGCGTTCACGATAATGAGGATAACAGGTAAGCCTGCTATTGCTGACGACTCAGGTCTTGTCGTTGATTTCCTTAACGGAGCGCCCGGGGTGTATTCTGCCAGATTCGCGGGCGAAGACTGCAATGATGAGAGAAATAATGACAAGCTCCTGGATCTCATGAAGGATGTTCCTGAGGAAAAGAGGACCGCTAGGTTCGTATCCTGCGTGACTCTTGTGTATCCGGATGGTGAGATCTATTCGGCGCAGGGAGAGTGTCCAGGACATATACTTACGGAAAGAAGAGGGACCGGCGGATTCGGATATGACCCGCTGTTCCTGTCAGATGAGCTGGGCAAGACTTTTGCCGAGATAGACATGGAAGAGAAGAACACAGTCAGCCACAGGGCGAGAGCTCTCGCTAAGCTTGGCGAGCTTCTCAGGAAGAGGGCGGACTCGGAAGAACAGTCTGCCGGTGAAGAGGATACCGGGAGATAAAGATGCAGGAGCAGACCCGACACTCAAAAAGAATAAAGAGCATGCTCGTACTTGGCTTCAGACAGTTCTGGGATCCGTACTATCAGGGGTTTGCCGCTCAGATGGCATTCTTCATAATAATGTCGTTCGTTCCAACGGTCATCCTGGTATCGCAGCTGATGTCGCTTTTCAATGCCAGCATCCTCGACGCGGATTACCTTATCGAGAGGATGGCGGATCCGGCAATGGGAAGGCTTCTCAGAAGGCTTCTTTCGTCGCGTCTTAATACGGGAAGCAACATCCTGCTCATCATCACCGCTGTATGGGCGTCGTCACGTGTACAGTTTGCCATGATGAGGATATCCAATTATCTGTATTCAAACGGCAGGACTACAGGCGACTTTTTCATTGAAAGAGCAAGATCTCTCAGAAACATGTCACTCACGGTGCTGACTTTCGCTTTTGTGGGAGTGATCCTGGTGAACGGTCCTGTCATAATCGGGCTCCTGTTCGGGAATATTCTGGAAGGCACATATATAAGCGGACTCTGGACATATGCAAGATGGCCGGTGACAGCGGTACTGTATTTCATGCTGGTGCTGCATAATTACTGGATGCTGCCGAACTACAAGCTGAAAATAAAGAAAATGAAGCCTAAAGACGTCGTTCCGGGCAGTATTTTTGCGGCGGCAGGCATGTTGATAGTAACAGTGATATATTCGTTCTACTCCAGTACTTCAAGCGCTCACCTGAATGCGCTGTACGGATCGCTTGCATCTGTGGTAGGCCTGATGCTCTGGTTCTACCTGCTTTCCTGGGTGATGATACTGGGAATGATGTTCAATAAAGTATGGATGGATACAAAAGATATAGACAACAGGGACGTCGGGAGGTAAAGATATGAAGAAAATGCTGGTCATAATGAATCCTTACGCAGGGATGAAGCAGGCAAACAAATACCTTGCCGGCATCCTGGATCTGTTCTGCGCGTCGGGATATGATGTCAATATCGCCATGACTCAGCAGGCCGGTGACGGCACAAGACTTGCGAAGGAGAGAGCCGCGAATAACGACATGATAGTTGCCATAGGCGGCGACGGTACGTTCAACGAGGTGGTCTCAGGCGTGATGGCGTCGGGCCATTCTGTTCCTATCGGCTATGTCCCGGCAGGTACGACGAATGACTTTGCCTCCAGCGTAGGCCTGGATAAAACGGTTCTCGGCGCGGCGCAGAGCGTTGTTTCAGGAGAGAAAAGGCACTTTGACGTCGGGAGCTTCAATGGGAGGCATTTCTCTTATGTTGCTTCATTCGGGGCTTTTACAAGCACATCATATGAGGTGCCGCAGGACCTGAAGAACGCCATCGGAGGAGCCGCATATATCTTGAGCGGTATCAAAGATGTGATGAATATCAAGCCGCTCCATCTCAGTGTAAAGGCAGAAAACATCGATCTTGAAGGCGATTACATATTCGGGGCGATATGCAATTCCACGTCTATGGGCGGCATAATAAACTTAAAGACTGACGATGTCGATATGAATGACGGCCTGTTTGAGGTCATGCTCATAAAGTCGCCTCAGAATATCATTGATCTTAATTCGATCATTTTTGCTCTGACTACTCAGTCGTATAGCGAGTGTGAGCAGATCTCGTTCTTCAGCAGCGGGAAGATCGAGATAGAAGCACCTCCGACTATGCCGTGGACTCTTGACGGGGAGTATCAGGAAGGCGAAGGTCATATCGTGATAGAGAATATATATGACGCAATAGAGCTCATGGTACCGGCAGAGGAGGAAGAAGCGCCGGAACAGGAAAAGACAGGCGGATATGATTTCGCGTCGGGGCCTCTTCTTCCATGACCGATTGTGAATTCTCTGTGAAATATCCGGGATAACATTGACTTAGACACAGACATGACTTAATATAGTATTGATAATTCTGAAGAAATATTAAGGAGTGTTCTGTGAATATTCTGAAGAAAATCAAGCTGGAGAAATATGTAGGCGAAGGTGTATTCGTACTTGCGATTGCATCTTTGCTTTTGTTTGCGGAATTGTCTACAAGCACATATGCGCAGATCGCATTCTGGGAAGTAAAGGCTGGCGATGAAGTACTGGCAGTCGTAAGGAGCGAGGAAGCGGCAGGTGAAGCGATCAGGCAGGCGGAGCATCATTACGACAAGGACGGATCGACAAACGTAAGCGTTGAATCACAGCCGTCCATTTCTGTAGAACAGAATCAGTACAGCCTGATGTCCGCGCCGAAAGTGTCCTCTGCAGAAGGCGCTGCAGATAAGATAATTGAAAACGCCGAAGGAAGCGATCCTGACGTTACCATCACGACGACACAGACTGTTACAGGTACGCGCAAAGTAAGCTATGGTACCGTTGAAAAGAAGTCAGATGAGCTGATCGAGGATGCTACGAAGCTCCAGACGATGGGTGAGGCCGGCGAAGAGATGGTTACCCAGAAGCTGGTTATGGTAAATGGCGAGGAAATATCATCTGAAGAGATAGAATCAGAGATAACCAAAGAGCCGCGTGACCGTGTAATGCTTCTCGGGACAAGAGTGGACGACAAGGAAGACCCTAAGGGCAGTGAAGGATCTGCGGGGAAAGCTTTCCGCGTCAGAAAGAGCGGAGACGGCAAGACTTATGTCGGAGATCTTTCCGGAAAAGAGATGGGTAAGAAAGTAGCTGAGTATGGGCTCAAGTTTGTCGGCAACCCATATGTATGGGGAGGCGAGAGTCTGACTAATGGAGCGGACTGCTCGGGATTCGTACTTGCTGTGTACAAGCATTTCGGGATCAGTCTTCCTCATGACGCACATGCACAGAGAAATTACGGTATCAAGATCGGGTCTCTGAAAAATGCGCGTCCCGGTGACCTTATCTGCTACCACGGCCATATCGGTATATATA
>CAYMBU010000118.1:0-5119 GCA_964388765.1 uncultured Eubacterium sp. | reverse complement strand
AATGGTGCATATATGTGAAGTGCGGCATTTGAGGCGTCGCTCGCTGTGTCTCATTTGATATAATATGATTGTCATATGTATTTGTGAACAAGAAATTTGTGTTTTTCTGTCCTTTTATCTCTGTCCCGGGTGTCACATAAATGCGCCACCCAGAACCGTCCCCACCTTCGCAAAAATGCTAAGCAGAGAAACGTCCCCACCTTCGCATTTATTTCAGGGCGTCGACGATGTCGTTGGACTCGTCGGCTGTGTCGCGCAGCTTGTCGCCTTCTTCTTCGGCTTCCTGACGGCCTGGCTTCTGAGGTTCTTCTTCCTCTTCTTCACGGACTTCCTTGACCTTGAAGAGGATCACCGTCTTGTAAATGCCGTCTTCTTCAAGTGCCCTGAATGTTCCGCCGAGATCATCCACGATCTTCTTGCAGGTCTTGACTCCTATCTTGGTGCTTTCGACCTTGCCGGCGTCCTCTGCGATATGGTTCTTAAGGACGATCTTGATCTGGTTCTGGATTATCTCAGCCGTGATCACGATCGGATAATTGTTGTCGGCGTACTTCATTATATTGGAAAACAGGTTGTCGAACAGACGCTGCATCGCGCTTGTCTCTGTATCGATCATGACGTTCTCCGGGATCTCGTCAGTAAGCTCTACTTCGTAGCCGTACTGTGTGAGCTCTGAAATGTGTTCTATCATGAACTGCTGGAACAGGATGCCTACGTCCATCTCTTCCAGTTCTCTCTTCTGTTCTTCGTTGTTGTAGACCAGGAAGTACTGGAACAGCTTGTCGGAAAGCCCCTTCAGCTGGACGGCCTTGTCGCTGCATGAGCCGATATAGCGCTGCAGCTCCTCTTCAGTCTTGTATTTATGACCTGAGATGATATCAAGGTATCCGATAAGCGATGTGAGCGGCGTCCTGATGTCGTGAGACATGGATGTTATCAGCTGATTGTTCGCCTCCTGCGCGGCGCGCTCGCTGTTCATCTTCTCCAGCACTGCGTTCCTCATCATGTCGATATCCGACGCAAGAGCTCCGATCTCATCCGGCTCGCCCTGCTCTATTTCCAGATCTGTCTCGCCTGCCCTGATCCTGTTCACCTGGTCTGACAGGTCGATTATCCTTCTGAGCACGCGGCTGTTGTATACGAGCACGATGATCAGGAAGATAAGTGCTGCCAGGAACAGCTTCACATTATCGAGCACGGCTTTCCATCTGTACTCCAGATAAACGTCGATATATACGAAGTAGTCCTTGTCCAGGAATCTGACCGTTCTGTTATACAGGTCTTCGCCTTCGATAGGGATATCCTTTTTCAGCGTCGTGCTGTCACTGTTGTTGGCGCCTGCTTCCTCTGAGGCCCTGGCCGTATTGGCGACCCATCCTCCTGAATAGATATCGCCTGTCCTGTCAGATACGATTATCTCTGTGTAGCTCTGGGTACGCACCCAGTCCTGCAGCTTTTCCGTATCGTCGCCCTCGACGTTGTTGTTCACTATATACTCATTCAGGCTCTCGAACCTGTCGTTCACGGACTCTGTCTTTACCGATTCAGAAGCCCCTATGTTCCTTACTATCTGTGCCTCGATAAGACCCATAAGCAAAAAAGCCCCTACCGAAATCACGCCAGCCATGATTATGACCACAGCGAGCTTGAAATTAACAGAGACTTTCTTTTTACTTACGAGTACATCGCGGACTGTTCTGCTGTCTTCAGTCAACTCGATATCCCTTTCCCCATACTGTCTTGATTATTTCCGGTTTGCTGACGTCGCGCTCGAGCTTCTTCCTCAGGTTCAGGATATGTACCATGATAGTGTTTCCTGCCGAAGTAAGGTACTGCTCGCCCCATACGTTCTCGTACAGGTCTTTGTTCTGCACTACCTCTCCGCGGTGATCCATGAAGTACCTCAGGATATCAAACTCCTTGTCTGTCAGGTTTATGCGGACTCCGTCCTTCAGCACCGAGCGCTTCCTTGTGTCGACTACTATGTCTTCTGAAAGTCTTGCGTCGTCTTCGTCGCCATTGCCCGTCGCCTTGTCATACTCCTTATGACGGCGGATAAGGGATTTGATCTTCATAAGAAGCTCCGTCTGCGAGAACGGCTTAACGAGGAAATCGTCACCGCCTGTGCTGTAAGCCTCGACCTTGTCCTTATCCTGCGACTTTGCTGTCAGGAACAGGACAGGGACGTTGGACTTCTGACGGATCTTGCTGCAGACCTCGATGCCGTCCATATCCGGCATCATGATGTCAAGGCAGATGATGTCGTATTCATTTCCTTCCTCTACCCTGGCGACTGCCATCTGTCCGTTCTCCGCGGCGTCTACATTATAGCCCTCGCTTGACAGAAGTACGCTTATGACTTCTCTGATGTTAGGATCGTCGTCTACGATCAGTACTTTGTTACCCTGCATAACAATCAACCTTTCTGACTATTACCTTACTACGTATGCATGCAGCCCGGCATGTCCGGATCTTACGATCTGCCCTACAGGCAGTCCGGATCCAGCTCTGTCAGACTCTTCACCGCGACGTCCGCGAGCCCTTTCAGCTCGTCCCAGTCGCTTCTGCTTACCGTATCAAAAACCGCGGCTGTTCTGAAACCGGCTTCTTTAGCCGTCTTTACCGCATATAATCCATCCTCGAACACCCATGTGTCCGCGGGATCTGTCCCTAATGACTCCGATGCCTGGAAAAAGATCCTGGGATCTTCTTTGGTCGCGCCGGCTTCCGTACATGTGAATATGTCCGGGAAAAACCGGTCAAGTCCGAGCCTTCTGAAACCTCCCTCAATGAGATATCTGTCAGTCGACGTCGCTACTGTCATCGGTATGCCGCGGTCCTTAAGATCTTCAAGAAGCTCTATGGCTCCTTCTTTCGGCTCCGCTTCCTGGAAATAGTATCTCTCCATTTCCTGCGACATGCCCGCAGCTATCTCTTCAGGGTCTTTATCCAGACCGTAATGTTCTATCAGATAATACGCGCCTGTCTCGTTCGTCTGCGTGAACAGATAATCGCCGAGTCCGGGTTCCGCCTGGATCCCGAGTCCCTCGAGATAACGCGCCCCGCAGTTATGCCAGACTTCCATGGAGTTCAGGATCGTGCCGTCTACATCAAAAATCGCGCCTGTAATCAAATAGTCCTCCTGAATCGTCTGCTCAGATATCTGTATATCAGTTCACTTTCGAGAATGCGTATTTCATCTTGCGGCCTTTGCCGTCGCGCTCGCCGGTATCCTTGAGGAGATATCCGCTCTCGTCGATACCCATGGTATACTTGCCCGCTACTATCTGCTTGTCGGAATTCAGCTCCCAGGTACCGTTCTCTTTTATCTTATTTCCGTTCACATCCACGCCGCGCGCGGTATATGTGTGATCGGAGCTGAACACATAAGTGCAGTGCGATCCGGTCGAAGTATCGAGGTTGCCGTCGCTCTGGATCAGACCCTGCTGCTCCCACCTTCCTACATAGCGCTTTGTCATCGCGTCTACTGAGGAATTCTGTCCTGTTTCTTTAGTGGAGTCAGCGTTTGCCGGATCGTCCTCGTTCTCTTCCTCTTCCTTCTTCTTCTTTTCCTTCTCGCGCTTTTTGGCCTCGTCTTTCTCTTTGGCCTCTATGTATTCATTGATAGCGTCCTGCGCCGCCGGAACTACGTCCAGCGCTATCTCGTCACAGGCTGCTACTACCATATCCGCTACTTCCTGCGGATCTGGCTTGTCTTCTTTCTTCCTGCATGAAAACATGGTCATGGCGAGCACTGCGATGAGCGCCGCCGCTATGATCCTCTTTGTCATTATCTCTTCTCCCCTGTTTATCCCCTTTATCTATGCGGCATCTGTACGCCGCTCCTTTATCTTTCCTGTTGCGTCAGCCCCCTTCATCCCGCACGGTTCTCCCGGTGAAAAATATACGCAAAAACCACCGCAGGGTCATACTGCCGCAAGGACAGAATAACACGTAATCCTCAGCTTCGCCACATAATTATTCTTCAGATTATCTCTGCTCCTGCTCTCCGCATATCTTCCAGATTAGCGTGCTGGATCTCGTCTGTCTGGGACGAAGTGCATCTCGCCAGAACAAGTGTCCTGTAATCGTAGGCGATGGAATCGTAGCATGTAGTCCTTACGCAGTTAGGAGTAGTGGTGCCCGCGAGTATCACGGTATCCACTCCGGACTTCTTCAGCATGCTGTCCAGGTCTGTTTTGAAGAACGCGCTCCATCTCGGCTTGATGATCACTGTCTCTGAGTCGAGTCTGGTGAGTCCGTCCGGTTCCTCCACGCTGTTCACCCCAGTTGAGCCCGGCGCGAGCACGCCGGTCACGCCATGCTTTTTCAGCATCTTCCTCCGCGGTGTTTCCATGTCGCTTCCATCTTCGCTGTATTCTCTTTTGATCCAGATGATGCGGATCCCGAGCTCTCTGGCATCGTCCAGGGCAGCCTCGCATGCAGGCACTGTGTATTTCGCACCCATTATGTGGAGCGCCGCCTTAGGCTCAACAAAAGCCTTTTCCATATCGATCATGAGGAGTACGGTCTTTCCCGGCTCCAGCTTGTCCACCTCTGCGAGTGGCGTACCATATAAACATGTTTTCCGGCTCATAGCATCACCCCGGTTCTATAAGATTTTTTTACAGGATCTTCTGTTTTTATGGTAACACCTGAGAGCGCCGAGCGCAAACTATTTGATTCAAGCCTGGGACATCTGCCACCCATTATACAAATCCATGATTTCACGGCGATTTGTATAGTTTTCTCTGGAACATCCATTTATTTGTATAGATCAAAGGCCGATTTTGGCTGTTTTTCAAGGGTCTGCTCATACAAATCCACGAGTTTCCCCTGATTTGTAGTGGTTTCAGGTCATTATAACGATATTTGTATAAATCCACGTTTACGGTTCTTTTGATGGATATGTCAAGCCGACAGTAAAAGCCGCTGTAAGGCCATTTTGGGGCATCGCCATTTTCTTCGATCAAAGCCCTTCTGTTTCCGCGATCAAAATCCTTTTGTTTTGGGAGCGCCGGAACGGCTTTTGCTGTGGTATAATATATATGTAATATTACATATGTAAGGAGGCATGATAAAAAGTAAACAGTAGGTGATACGAGTGCTTTAGCCGTTG
>CAYMBU010000117.1:3230-5138 GCA_964388765.1 uncultured Eubacterium sp. | reverse complement strand
TCTCTGTCATTTCCGGTTATCTTGACTCCTGAATTCTTTCTGTCAAATACGATCCTCTCTTTATCACGGTCATAGTACAGCAGCGTTTCATTTTCTCCGCTGCAGAACAGCTTTACTCCTGAGCGCTTAGCGCTTCCGGGCCTTAAAGTGAACCTGAGCTCTATCACATTCCCTGAGATACCCTGAGCACTTACCACACTGTCATCTGCTGCGATATCCGGTACTCTGACCGCTCCGCTGCGGCATGACATTATCTCACGTACCGGTTTCTGTATCAGCTTCCCGTTCTCTGTCGTCAGCTCACGGGGAAGCGTATACGTGCCTGCCCACTCCTCCGCGCGTGAAGGGAAAGATCTGTCCCACATCTCCTTCCAGGCGATCATGATCACCCTGCCGTCAGGCATCCTCAGAGTCTGCGCCGCGTAGAAGTCAAAACCGCTGTCCACTTCTCCGGCATTCCGGATATTAAAGCGTCCTGTATCAAAGTCCAGATGGCCGGTCATATACAGTACTGAGTGTATATTCTGATACAGATTTCCCGAGCCCGGAAGGTTCTGAGGACTGCTAAGAAGCACTTCTTCTCCTGAATCTGAAACAAAATAGTCAGGACATTCGTATACGCCGTCCAGACTGTAGAAGTCCGGATCAAGCTCAGGCTGAGGATACAGCAGATGCCCAATGTAAGACCAGCTATACAGATCTCTGCTCTTGAGTAGACACAGGTTCCCCCAGCCTTCTTTCTTGTGCTCAGGCGCAGGCTGAAGCGGATTGGTAGTTTCACGCTGTTTCTCCGGCGCGGGTTCCTTACGTCTGCCGCCTTCAAGATATCTTATGCCTGCGAGCATATAGTACATATCTCCGCGTCTGAAGATACGCGGATCCCTGAAATCTTCTTCATATACTTCAGGAGACATCATCTCCGCGGTAAGGATCGGATTCTCCGGGTCCTTCTCGAAATGATCCCCGTCGTCAGATACCGCAATGCACTGCCTCTGCATCATCGGCTGAGCGGCGGTATACATCAGATACAGGCGACCGTCCTTTTCTATCGTAGATCCCGAACAGCAGCCACAGACAAGCTCGTACGGCTTATCCGGGTAAAGCGCTTCCGGACGCTGTTCCCAATGGATAAAGTCCTCTGTCGACACATGTGCCCAGTGCATCGGCCCCCACTCCGGCTTGTGCGGAAAGTTCTGATAGAAAAGATGTGCCTTACCCTTATAGTAAATAGTTCCGTTCGGATCATTTGCCCATCCGAATGGCACTGAAACATGATATTGCGGTCTGTAGCTGGCTGTCATTTTCCGGCTCCTCCATATGCATGTGACCTATACGATCGTATATCCTTCAGCGGACAGCGCTTCCAGCGCCTTCTCATAATTTCCCTCTTTAACGAGGATGTAATCTGTATTATATGTCGAAACAGCGAATATCCCTATACTGTGCTCCGCAAGGATCCCCGATATCTTTGACAGTATGCCGATCAGAGAAAAATCAAGGACCCCCTGGATCCGGAATCCCTTCCATCCGTCATCTCTCTCAATAGTCTCCTCCGGAGTATCTTCCGTTTTACATACGAGCGACAGCTCTTCATCTGTCTTCCCGATAAAATAGAAATCTGACGATGTTTCTATGTCAGATACGTCTTCCACTTTACACACAGTAAGGTCGTGCGGGATCACCTTAAGCTCCATTCTGTCTCTCCTTCCAAGCCGTTACTTTTTCCTCGGATCAGAAAGCTCCGGATACATTGCATCAAGAAGCTCTCTCAGGAACTCCCTGTCTTCAACATCGTCCACGAGAAGCATCTCTTTCGCGCCTTCATATGGAAGCTCACGCTCCGCATCCGGCATCATTGCTTCGGCAGCTCTGACAGGCTTCACAAGAAAGCGGTCATCATATATACCG
>CAYMBU010000117.1:0-3220 GCA_964388765.1 uncultured Eubacterium sp. | reverse complement strand
AAGGATGAGTTTTGCCCCGCTTCTCTTAACATCCCGCCTGCCACTCTGCCGCGGTAGTATATGATGTATTCCCCCATCATCTTCCTGTATGATATGCCGTCCAGATCAGAAAGCTGATCCAGTATATATTCAAGATATTCTCTTCCTGAGCTCATTATCCTTATCCCCGTCTACAGCTCATATACAGCGACGATCTCGTTGCCGCACATCTCACCGTTCTCTTTAAATCCATATCTGTTATATATCTCTCTCGCGTGAGTATTCTCCGGCTCATATGACAACCATACTTTTTCAGCTTCACCGAAAGGAAACGTGCGTATCAGATCCATCGCGGCATCAAGCGTCTTCCAGCCTAATCCCTGTCCCTGATATCTCCTGTCTATCATCAGCCTCCAGATGCAGTAGTTCTCCTTGATGAGATCGCCCTCATCCTCGTTTCCCACTGTACCCTTTCCGATCATGACAAATCCGACGAGCTCATCATCACTATATACCGCAAGCGGCATCGCGTTATTCCCTTCGTTTCTCGTCGCATACGCCTCGGCAAGACTCTGGATGTTATCCGCGACAAAATCCTTCTGCTCGTCAAAGACCTCCAACGTGCACACCTTCCATATGTTCTTGTTTGTTATCTCTTCAAATCTGATCATTCCGGTCTCTCCTCTAGATCAGGGCTGTGCTGAAATACCTTTCCGCGCGGTCAGCAAGCACCGTTGCTATGTTCTTGTCCTTTCCGTATTTCTCAGCCATCTGCTTAGCCGCCCATACATTCGCGCCTGAGGAAGTCCCCACGAGGAGCCCCTGGACTTTCGCAAGCTCTCGAGCGGTGTTGATGGCGTTGTCATCCGATACCTCCACAATATCTGTGATTATAGAGGTATCAAGGATATCAGGGATGAATCCGTCCCCTATCCCCTGTATCTGATGAAGCCCCGGCTCCTGTCCCAGAAGAGCGGATACGTTCTTCGGCTCAGCAGCAACTATCTTGCAGTCTGGATTTATCTCAAGGAGATACTTCGCGATTCCCTGCAGAGTACCGCCGCTTCCGACTCCCGATACAAAGATGTCGATCTTCTCACCGAGCTGATCAACGAGCTCTTTAGCCGTCGTACGATAATGCGTCTCCGGATTCGCCGGATTCTGGAACTGCTGCGGGATGAAATAGTCAGGAGAATCGCCCGCGATCTCCATGGCTTTATCCACAGAGCCCGCGATGCTGAGCTCAGGAGGCGTAAGCACGAGCTCCGCTCCGAGCGCGCGTATTATCTTCTTGCGCTCCTCACTCATGTTCTCCGGCATGACTATTATCACATGGTATCCCTTGCGGACTCCGCAGAACGCGAGCCCTATCCCGGTATTACCTGACGTAGGCTCTATTATCGTCATTCCCGGTCTCAGCTTTCCGTCCTTCTCCGCCTGCTCTATCATGTTAAGGGCTATCCTGTCTTTGATGCTGCCGCCCGGATTAAGGAATTCCGCCTTGGCGTAGATATGCAGCCCTGTTGTCTCCTCAAGACTGATCAAAGGAGTATTGCCGATCAGATCAAGTACATTCGTATAATACATTTCCAATCTCCTCTCAAGTATATTTTCAGTTCTTCTTCGATACTACCATAAGATGCTCTGCATGTGAAAGATATTCTTCCTTTTCACAGAATCTCAGGCTGTATGATCACTCATTCCCTTTACCTGCACAAGGACAAGTCTATTACCTTGTTATTATATCATTATCTTATGATCTCTTGGATAAAAAAGTTCCCCTCTGCCATTCGGCGGAGAGGAACTTTTCCTGCTAAAAATCACTTATTCATTTTTTGCCGACGTGTCATCAGCCTTCAGCATATTCCTTTTCTTCTATTTCAGGTCTGTCTTTTTTATCGTCCATCAATTCCATAAAAAGCTCCCTTCACTCTTTTACCTATTAATTGAAATTATAACACTGCCATCTGCGGAGTTCTATCCCTCAAACTCTTCATCGAATTTACAATTCATGATATATTTCATTATATCATTTCACATTTATTCTATGAACATAAAAACCCCGCTGAGATCAGTGGGCCTGATGATCCGGATGACATATCCGCAAACCGGAATATATCTACAATTCCAACAGCATATATACTAATTCCTGATATCTGCTCGTGCGCGAGTTGAATCCTCTGGGATTTCGACCGAATTCTTCAAAGCCCAGACTTTTATATAGAGATATTGCTGCGCTATTCTCTGCTACCACGTTCAATTCCAGTTGTGCATAGCCGGCTTCTTTTGCACATTGTATGCAGGCTTTTGTAAGGGCTTTCCCCAAACCGAGCCCCCAGTATTCTTTTAAAATACTGATCCCGAATTCAGCCCTGTGCTTAACTTTGTAACACCTTCCTACAGCCTCGATGCCGGCAGTTCCAGCTACTCTCCCATCTACCATGGCTATTATCTCTATTTCATCTGAACTCCCGGCTTTTTCTTCCAGGAACTGAGCCTCCTGTTCCTGGTCAAAGCTGTTTTCATCCGGATATGTCAGCAAATAGTCGGTCTCGGCATGAGTGGCATTGAAAACATCATATACAATACGGCCATCAGCTGCATCACCATTTCTCAGCCAGGCCTCTTTTCCATTTTTAAGAGAGATCTTCTGATTATATTTCATTATCCGAGATCCTTTCTGGTTCATCCTCAGGTTGGAAGCCGCTTCCGTATGACAGGCCATACCCGAGCTCAAGGAAATTATTATCGGTCCCGATCTGGTCGGGCCATACTCCCCCCTCATGCACAATGATGGCCGCCCCAGGCGCCGCTTCAGACGCAGCGGAAACAGTAGCATATGGCGCATCCTGTGTGCCCGTGCCCTCTTCATCACTTCCGCTCACAGCAACATGTACTTCCTGCTGCCTCTGCTGCTGTGAGCCGCCGCCTGCGGATCCGATTATCAGGTCTTCCAGGCTTTTTTCTTTGTTCAGGACATTCAGATCGATATACTTTTCTCCGCCGGTATACCCTTTCAGTTCTCCCCGATTAAGATATTGCCAGATATACCAGTCGTCTTTATATACCCAGCTCAATGGCTGATACAGACTGGATATCCATTTCTTGTATTCATCAAATTCCCCCTTAAGATATTTCTTATTGATATCAGGTCTTGTATAGATCAGAGGCTTTACCCCATATTCTTTTTCTATGCGCTCCAGATATATTCTTAATTCCCGTATCACATCTTCTTTTTCCG
>CAYMBU010000116.1:0-5183 GCA_964388765.1 uncultured Eubacterium sp. | reverse complement strand
AGATAGTTTCAGATTATACTGATAAAGAATTCGCGTCCTCCATTAAAGGAGTACTGCCGGGTGAGTCTCTGGACTATATTATTACGTATAAGAATGAAAGTGATAAGACGACTTACTGGTATCTTAAGAACAGCGTACTTGAAACACTGGAAGATAACAGCGACCAGGCACAGAACGGAGGCTACACTTACATCCTCAAGAATGGAAATACGACTCTGTTCGATAATTCCGTAGGCGGAGAGCAGGTAGTAGGCGGGCTGAAAGGCCTTAAGCAGGCAACCAACGCAACAAAGAACTTCTTCTTCATACAGGAGCTTAAGCCTGGTGAATCACAGAAGACATCTCTCCACGTTGAGATGGACGGCGAGACACAGGTAAACACATATATGGATACCCATGGAGCCTTGCGTCTGACTTACGGCGTAAAGGAAAAGAACGAGGGCGGAGACAGTGATGATGACGGAGATGATCCTCAGACTCCGAGACGAGTCAAGACGGGCGATACTAACCATATGATCTATTATGTGATAATGTTCGCAGCATCAGCCGTGCTTCTTGTTATCGCGCTTCTCATCCGGAGAAATGACAGAAAGAGGGGTAAGGACGCATGATTAAGACAGCAGTTAGAAATGCTTTTGCTGTTGTGACCGTCTTGGTTCTCGCTGTCATGGCATTAAGCTTTATTCAGGCTGATAACGCATACGCGGAAGATAGTGGATACACATACCGGATCACTGTTTATTCCGGAAGTCATGGAACTTTCGGAGGACAGACAGTCTGGATGAAAAATTGTAATGCAGGAGAACATGTAAGGATCGATCTCGATTCGCTTGACTTTAAACTTAAAAATGACAAGTACTATCCACGCGGTTTCAGATTGACAGGCCATGACAATGACGAGGTGACCGGAGCTCAGAGCATGGAATTTGACGTTGACTGCGACGTTGCGTATGAGGTCGCATACGGCATAAAAGGGTCAATGGTCGGATATACTGTAAATTATGTCGACAGTGAGACTGAGGAAGAGATCCATGGGTCCGATACATATTACGGAATGCCGGGAGATAAGCCTCTTGTATCATACAGATATATCGAAGGGTACGATCCTGATACGTACAACATAACAAAGACATTATCCGAAGATGAATCGGAAAACATCTTCACATTCTACTATAAAAGGGTGAATCCGAACACCCAGGCCGGCGGAGGGACCCAGGGCGGAGACAACGGAGACGACGGGAACGATGCTGCGGCGCCTGCTGCTCCCGGAACACCGGGCAATCCTGCAGGGACCAATACTCCTGCAGTACCGCAGGGACAGAACGTCGACGACACTCCGACTCCGACGACTGATTCCGGAAACAATAATGATGGGCCAAGGCAGACTACGGATCTCGATCCGCAGAAGACGCCTGCCGCGGTTCCTGTCAACAGCACGGCTGCGGTCATTGGCACAGCAGGCCTGTTCATACTTTTGATGCTCATTATCATTGCGCTTCTCAGGAAAAAGAAGAAGTCTGATGGGAATGATGTTGAAAAATAAGATAATTACAATACTTGTGATAGCCGCAGTATGTGCGGCAGCGGCCGCGGGAGCCCTGTACATGCAGAGAAAGAACGCGTCGTCAGAAGCAGACAGCGTTCTGACGACGATGAAACAGTTGATACCGGGACTGGGAGTTGAGACCGGCATACAGGCAGGAGACGGAAAAGATCCGCTGCCGGTAATAACTCTGAATGATATAGATATTGTCGGCTGCCTCGAGATACCTTCCATAGATCTTATGGCACCGGTAAAAGCAAAAGGTGAGAACAAAGGCGGCTTCATAACGTATAAAAGCGGTTCTGCCGTCAAGGGGAAGCTGTTCCTGTATGGGAGCCGCAATGATGTTTTTGCCGGGCTTGCTAAAGTAAAGCCTGGCGACAGAGCGGCGTTTACGGATGTGGACGGCGTCCGCTACTTATACAGCGTTCTCACGCAGTTCCACCTGAAAAAGTGGGATGAGGCAGATTACGATCTCATGCTTTACTACAATACCGACAGTAAGACAAGGTTCGTAGTAGGGCTTAACCGTGATCCGAATTAAATGCAGGATGGTTGAGAGTATACAACAATGAGAGAACTGATCAAAACAGCTGTTAAAAAACTGTTGAAACAAACATTTGACCTGGGAAAGCATAAAGCGCTGGTAACTGCGTTATCAGTACTTATTGTAATTTTTACGGTGTATTCACTTGTTCTTCCGGCAGCAACTCTGGAGAAAGAAGCCGCTCTTGAGCAGGGAGGCATAACCCTGGAAGAAACACAAGCTGAAGCCAGCCAGGACGCGCCTGAAGCAGGAACGCTGGAGTACGTCGGAGAAGGCTATAAAGTAGAGGCGTCGTTCGGTAAAGACGCCGGATTCAGCGGCAATACCACCATTAATGCATCTGAGGTCGCTAGCGACAGCAGGGAATATAAGAAAAGCTATGATAAATATGTATCTCTTATCACAAAAGCACTGAAAGAAGACCACAAAGGTGATGAGAATGTAGGGAAGAGAATACTCAAACTGTATGATATTTCATTTGCTGCTGGAGATGACGGTGAAAAAACCGAAGAAGAAGCGTCAGAGGTAGAGCCTGAAGCTCCGGTAAGCGTAAGGATAAAATTTGACGACAGGATACCGAAAGACGTACGAGGCGACATAAAGGTAGTACATCTGATCGAAAACGAAAAGAGCGGGAAGATCAAAGTCGATATTCTCGATGATGATAAGATCAAAGTAAATAATGATACAGTCTCATTCGAGGCAGAATCATTTTCCGTATATGCGATAGTTGATGTGAGCAGCGAGTCGGCTGCTCCTGAATCGGGAGGACTCGACAAACAGTCTTACGGAATCGTCTGGAACAACAACAACGTATCCGGAATGGCTATGATGTCCAGAGCGGCGACAACGAGCGGCACAAGTGTGCTCACGAGCAAAGCGACCACTGTAAGAACTGACCCTGTCGGACGTACAGACAAGCTGTTCGTTGCAAACAACGCCACAATCAATATGTGGAATTTCGTCAACATCACATCAGACGGAGCAGCGACAGGAGATTACTACATTACTACTGAATCGTCTGACGGCTCGCTGAAGTACTTAAGACTGGGGACTGCGGGGATCACGCTTGTGGACCCTGCCCAGATAGATGAGAACTGCAGGATGACCATCACTAAGGGAACAGGCGCAAGAAGCGGCAAAGTCAAGCTTACGTCGAATGGAAGAGCGCTTACATGGACAGGAAGCTATTTCAGCTCTGCCGCCGGAAACACGAACAACGACAGCGTATGGATGTATCTTGCGGAAAGATCTGCCCTGAACGATGATGACTTTGTCACATATACCGCGACAAAGGTCAGCGTCTCAGGAAAAGTGAACGACGACGGAACGATCGACTACGATGTTAAAAACGGCGATCAGGTCGTGATATACACACGTATCTGGAGCGATGAAGAAAAGAAATACGAATACTATATGATCGACTACGACGGCATGCTCGTCAAGGCATATCAGAGCGGCGATACGATATCGTGGGTCGGCAGCAAAGTCAACACGATGCTCTGGGACTTCACGGAGTACTACTACACAGGGACGACGACTCCGAACTACTACTATGAGCTCCAGAACAACTATTCCGGAAAGTACATGGCGCCGCAGGTGTCGGGAGAAGGATTCCTGTCGGATGATACGATAGGAATCAACCTTAACGGAAGAAGGAACAACAAGTATTATACCACGATCCTCGCATGGGATGACCTGTATTACGATTATGCTTCGCTTAAGATAAAGGACGGAGAAAACGGAAAACAGATGATATCCGCACCTATGTCCAGAGCTGACGACTTCTACTTCGCAGTTATGAAGAAAGCAGACGGCCAGCAGACGGAAGGCCCGGTGGAAGTAACAACTATGGACCACACGTCATACGGCATCCAGATCAAGATGCAGGACTATGGAGAGGGAACGACTTCCGGCAACTACCGTTCAACAGAAATGGATACGGTGATCGGAAGCTCGATATACAATCAGTGGACCGGAATCCAGGGGCTGATGCAGAAGAATCTCGGAGAAAACGACTATCCGACATCTACACAGACAGGAAAGTCATTGAGCGAGCTGTTCAGCAAGTCGATGGAAGTGAATCATCAGTTCATATCGACGACCTATAAGGAGACGGGCTATTTCGAATATGATTCGACGCAGAATTTCGCGCATTTGATCTGGCAGGAGAGCGATCCGTGGATAGGACAGGAACGGCCGGACGGCGGCACATACGGCATAGGAGATTTCGTTGTATACGGACAGCTCGGAACCACCGACGAAACAAATAAAGATACTCTTAAACACGGGCAGTTCCTGCCTTACAATGATATCCTCGGCAAGCCGCTCTCAACAATATATGTAAACGAGATGGATATCCATGCCAAGCCGCTGTCATCGCTTGATCCCAGAAAAGGCGAGAAGATGTACAGCATCCACTACAGCAAAAACGGACCAGTGCCTGAAACGGTGGATCATTTCTTCGGTATGGAGATGTCTGCAAGCTTCATGCAGAGCCAGAATGGCCTGGATGACTGGGGTCACGACCTGATATTCGAGTTCTCCGGAGATGATGACTTCTGGCTGTATATCGACGGTATGCTCGTACTGGACTTAGGAGGAGTTCATTCTGCTCTTGACGGAAGTATCAACTTCAGGACAGGAAACGTAGTAGTCAACGGAAGGCCTACAAATCTCCGTACATTATACAAAGAAGCATACATGCAGGCGAATCCTTCTGCTTCGACTGCTGAAGTAAACGAATGGCTCAATGGAATATTCAAGGATGACGGATCCAATACCGGAACAGTATTCAAGGATTACTCAGGACATACGATGCGCATGTTCTACTTTGAGAGAGGCGCCGGCGCATCCAACATCCACATGAAGTTCAACCTTGCTCCGTACACAAAGGGCGAGGTACAGCTCGAGAAGGAGGTAACAGGCACCGAGAACATCGACGCACAGTTCCCGTTCCAGATCTGGGTACAGGATAAAGAACGTCCGGACGACGCTTTTGTTCTATGGGAGCAGCAGCCTGAACCGCAGGATGACGAGCCTGACAGGAGAATAGTAGATACTAAGACGGGCGACCCGATCCCATATGAGGCG
>CAYMBU010000115.1:0-5224 GCA_964388765.1 uncultured Eubacterium sp. | reverse complement strand
CTTGACTTACTTCTGTTTTGCTATTGAAATTCAGAAGTTAAAAAAACATTTAAACAAAAAAGACCCCGCCGTTACGGAGTCTTGATCATCTGTATAGTATGTAGTATAAATTCCCCCGGAGTATCTACAGATCCTCCTCGTCTTTCTTCTTTTGCCACTTCCTCAGATAGAAACAGAACGCCGTCACGAGCGCGCCGAGGCAGAACGCGACGGTCGCGATCACAATATAGCCGAGCACGCTGTTCCCGCCGAAAACGGTCGCGAGCATGTTTTCGCGGACGGCCGGAAGCTCTCCCGCGGCCTGCTTGCCCTGCATGAAGTGCGGCACAAAAACCGCAAGGATCAACACAGCGGCAAATGCTCCCGCCGCTGCTGCACACTGGCAGGCGAGCGCGCATACCTTCCTCTGTTTCTGCTCTATCTCTGCCGCGCGCTTATGCATTGCGGCTATACGCTCTTCATTTGTCCGCACTTGTCATACCTTCCTTTTCCAGTTCTCCTCGCATCGTTTTCTTCCCTCTTTCAAGAAGGTGGTCTACTTTTTTCGTGCTCACGCCCATGACAGACGCCGCCTGGGCGTAGCTCATATCCTCGAAGTACACGAGCCACAGCGCCTCTCTCAATTCCGGATCTATCCGGTCGAGACACACGTGAAGGATCTGTTTCTTCTCATCCTTTATGAGCTCGTCCTCAACCGGGCTGCCCTCAGCGATGACAGGGGGCGCGCCCCCCGAAGCACCGTCCGTGGGTTTTGTTCGGCCTGTCGTGAGTATGGTGTCGGCCAGCTCCTGCGACATGCCGTCGATGCTGAACACGGTGACGAGGCGTTTCCTCTCGGAAAACCGGATCGCCAGATTGCGCGCCGTCCTGAGGAGATACGCCTTGAAGGACCGCTCACCGATGGAAGGCCTCTTCGCCATTATCCGGGCAAAAGCCTCGATCATCAGGTCTTCAGCGTCGTCCCAGTCGTGAAGATACCCATACAAATACATCGTCAGGCTGTCGCCGTGACGTATCAGCAGCTGATCATATGAATCTCTGTCTCCGTCGAGGAAGCGCCTGTACAGCTCCCCGTCCGCGGGCACGTTCCCGGGCTGGCACTCGCCTTCGGTCAAAGTCCCGGGCTGGCCCTCGCCTTCGGTCAAAGTCCCGGGCTGGCCTTCGCCTTCGGTCAAATCACGATCAGACATAGTGGCTGCCTATTTCTCGATGACCTCGACCAGAGCGTTGTAGTATATATAGCGCTTGCCCTTCAGCTCGAATTTCACAATGTTGCTGTTCTTTTCGGCAATGTCGATCTTTCCGTCATATGTGGCGATCTTCTTGCCGTCGTATGAATACACATTCACGGTCCTGTTCAGGCCGCCGGTGTATTCACTCTGGATGTCCTTAAGCGTCCTCTGCGTGCTCGACCGAACGAAGAAAATCACTATGCCGAGTATCAGCAGCACCGCTACAACGACCCCTATGATGATTCCTATCTTCTTTGCTTTCTCCATCATGCCCTCCTTCTAATAATACATGAACTGTCCGTCCATGAAGCTGTTGATCATGGCGGCATACCGCGTTTTGCTGATGCTTTTATTATTGTATGTAAAGATGTATTTATAGTTTCCGACGCCGTAGCATTTCTGCTTTGCCGATTTTACGAGGCCTGTTTTTTTGTTATAGGTATACTTTGTTCTGTAATTAGAGGTCTTCTTTTTGACCAGGCCTCTCTTGTTAAACCTATGCCTAAGACGCCATTTGCCGCCTGTACGGGACTTGAGCGATATCTTTCGGAGCAGACCCTTCTTCCAGTTTCTTATTCTGGTCTTCTCCATTTTATGTTCATCTGCCGGCAGATAGAAGCCGCCTTTTTTGTATTTGTACTTTTCAGTGTCTTTCCATTTACCGGCGTTTGAGCCGTTCTCAAAGTGACTGCTGTACGAGCACTTGTCCTTTGTCATTCTCCCGCGCTTATCGTAATAGACCGTCCCCTTCTTCGTGTAGTACTTATAGCTTCCGTTCAGACTTCCCCATTCTACGCCCGTCTGCTTATATTTCGCATACTTGCGTTTGCCGTTCGCCCGATATGTATATGTTAAAGTCTTTGTGTAGGAGCCATATCCTCTGTACGACGCCCATTCAATTCTGACGGGATCGCCTTTTTTGTTGTAAGTGAAGTCGAACTGCGCAGAAGCAAGCCATTTCTTCTCGGTTTTGTCATAGTACTTCACCTCTACACGCTCTGCCAGCTTCGGCTTTTTGCTGGCAGCCATACAAGGCGTCGTTGAAACCAGCGAGACCGCCATTGCTATCGTCGCTACTGTCACTACTAAAGAAATCATTTTAAGCGTCTTCCGCAGCATTTTCCTCTACCTCCAGTCATCAAAACCCTACTGGCGCCTGCTTCAATGTCATCCCCGATATAGTAGTCCGCAATATCCCCGATGGTCCGGGGCATAGTGAATGACCCACATCCCCGCCTTCGTCAGCTCCGTCAGAATGCTGAGCGTTTCCGTCTGTTTCTCTGTAACCCCCGTGGGTTCCTGTGTCTGATCTATCATAAATGCAGTCCCCGCTTCTGTTTTGTATCCGCTGCCGCGGCAGCCCGTTGTCCTCCGCTCGTCAAAAGAATCTTTTCCGATTCATACAGATCATCTTGCGTCAATGCAAAGACTCTGCTTGCGTCAATGCAAAGACTCTGCTTACGTCAAGGCAAAGACTCTGCTTACGTCAAGGCAAAGATCCCACTTGTATGATTATACCACAGATGCGGCTGGTATGCCTTTTTGCTGCCGACTTTATGTGGCATGCTCCCACAACGTGTTCCGGCGAATCAAGCGGGAAAAGGAATTTCCCCTTGAAAGTTAGTCACTTTTGACTATAAAAATGGAATTCTTTGACTAACATATCAGCTTTACCATTGAACAAAACAGTGCCTCGAGGAAAATCATTGGTCACCAGATCGCAGATTTTTAGTCAAAAGTGACTAACTTTCGCAAAAATTTCACCCGGATCGCCCGATTGACTCACCTCAAGTGGTTGAGTGGTCATATCATAACAAAACGGCAGCCCATAAGGACTGCCGTTTGCTATGACTAATGCATATAGTTTCAACAAAATCCGGTAATCGTCAAATTTTCGTAACACCTTGCAGAATACCATCAAATCTTCACAGAGCATTCATTGAGTTATTCAATTGAACCTGATATTATGAAGATACAATTTATATCTCAGGTCTTTTCCGGCTGGGCCCAGACGCAGACAGATAGTGCGCCAGGATATGCGTGATTTCAGGCACGTACATCCTGGCGCTGTTTTTTCAGAAAAAGGCATAGAGAGGAACATCCACCAGAGTGTACTACTCTTGACATGGGAAACAGCTGTGATATAATGCAACTATAAAACAGTTGCAAAGTGATGCAATGCCTAACAAAACTGATTTATTGAACAAACTGTATAGTGTAAAATTTCCTAAAAATTTCACTGTTAGAGATCGGAGAGGTGACAAATGAGTAACAATGTAATGAAATATAAAGACTATATTGCTGCCATATCGTATGATGCAGATGACAGAATCTTCATCGGTGAGGTTATAGGAACTACTGATTCATTGAACTTTCATGGGAGCAATCCTGACGAACTTGAAGAATCGTTTAAAAACTGTGTGGAAAACTATCTTGATTACTGTACGCAGATCGGTAAGAGACCGCAGAAAACCTACACCGGTAATTTTAATGTCAGAGTCACACCTGAATTGCATGCAAGCGCATCCGAATATGCTGCTCGTAACAACATGTCTCTTAATCAGGTAGTACTACAGGCCTTACAGACATTTGTAAATACACATAGTCAGGGGAGTGTGTTAAAAGGTGAATAGTGCGGTGAAAAAGCTCAGACTCGAAAAAGTAACATATGCAAATTATGATGAGATACTGAAACTCTGCGTTTCAGAAGAACAAGCTGAATTTGTTGCAGATAATGAATTCAGCCTGGTTGATGCATATCTCACTATAGCTGATGAGCGGCATGTATTTCCTTTCGGAATATACAATGGTGATGAGCCGGTCGGCTTCATAATGCTCAGCTATGATTATGTGGACGACATCGAAGAAACACCTGCAGTATCCCATGGCAATTACCTGCTCTGGCGATTTATGATCGATAAGGACCAACAGCAGAAAGGCTACGGTCGAGAAGCCATAAAACTGGCACTTGATTTCATGAGGACGTCTCCTTGTGGTAAAGCAGATTACTGCTGGCTTTCATACGAACCAGAAAACAGAGTTGCCAGCGCTCTGTACCGCTCAGTAGGATTTGTTGAAAACGGCGAAAAGTGCGGAGATGAGATAGTAGCAGTTATAAAACTATAAAAAAGGAATGCGAGTTTCTGTTGAAACTGCATTCCTTAGTTGGTACACCGTCATCTTTAGGCTCAGAACCTTCCGTAAAGTATTTATCGATCGCTTTAGTCTGTCTACTGTTAGCAGGTGATCGCTTATCGTAATTAAACAATACTCTCAAGTGATCATCATAGACATATATCTTATCTATGAATACATTTATAAGCATCTTTCTGTATTGAATGTTACGTTGGAAATCCCCCTTGCGTATCGATAGCAAGAAGTTCCTTGTGAGCTTTGGATCTATTTTTGTATGCTTATGCTCCTCTATTGTTTCTTGCTTTTTCAAGTTCTCAAGTTCGGCCTCTCTCTCCTCCAGACGTTTAGCAAAATGAGTAGAATGAACTCCTGCCTCTACTTGGTCAATAAGCTGATCGATCTTCTTTTCCAGTGCATTTATCTCTGACCGAATTCTTATAAGTTCGGGGCTATCCTGATCAATACTATTCTGTGCTATCACAGAATCGACCACAGTGTCGATAATATCGTCTGTAAGCGAGGATAAACATATACTTATTACCTGTGACTCTATAAAGTCCTTTCTTATACTTTTCTTGTCACATTTCTTGAGCTTACCCACTGTATTCTGGCATATATAGTATCTGTGGACCTTTCCTGTTCTAGACGTGCCTGAGGTACCGATCATCGGTTTTGTGCAGTAGCCACAATACAATTTACCGGTAAGGAGATAGTCCTCTGAAAAAGGTCTGACCATCGTTTTTCTATGCTTCAATGCCTGCTGTACTTCATCAAACAGTTCATCACTTATGATCCTGGGTATTTGCTTATGTGTGATAAAGAAGCAATAGAAGTGCAAAAAATTTTGCCGTTCCTAT
>CAYMBU010000114.1:0-5276 GCA_964388765.1 uncultured Eubacterium sp. | reverse complement strand
ATCGAGAACGTAAAGAAGTACGATGAGGAGCGCCGCGACCTGCTGGCAGAAGTAGAGCAGAAGCGCGCCCGCCAGAACGCGGTCTCAAGAGAGATCCCGAAACTGAAGAAAGAGGGCAAAGACACGACCGACATCATGGCGGAGATGAAAGAGCTCTCAGCCGAGATCAAGGAAGAGAGCGCAAAGCTTTCAGAAGTGGAGCAGAAGCTGCACGATGCGCTCCTTGGAGTTCCTAACACTCCATATGAAGATGTCCAGTACGGAGAAGACGATACTGCGAACGTAGAGCTCAGGAAGTGGGGCGAACCTACAGAGTTCGATTTTGAACCAAAGGCACACTGGGACATCGGAACGAACCTGGACATCCTGGACTTTGACAGAGCAGCCAAGATCTCCGGAACGAGATTTACAGTATATAAGGGACTTGGCGCCCGCCTCGAGAGATCGATCATGAACTTCATGCTTGACCTTCATACTATCGAGCAGGACTACAAGGAGATCCTTCCTCCGTTCATGGTAAACAGAGACGCAATGATCGGAACAGGCCAGCTTCCAAAGTTTGAAGAGGACATGTTCTATGTTCCGCAGAAGGATTTCTTCCTGATCCCGACAGCAGAGGTGCCTGTAACGAACCTCCGCAGAGAGGAGATCATGGATGAGTCAGAGCTTCCTGTCCACTACACAGCATATACACCGTGCTTCAGAGCCGAGGCCGGTTCAGCCGGCCGCGACACAAGAGGCATCATCCGCCAGCATCAGTTCAATAAAGTTGAGCTCGTAAAGTTCACAAAGCCGGAAGACTCATGGGATGAGCTCGAGTCGCTGACGAACGACGCAGAAGAAGTACTGAAGAGACTCGGACTTCCGTACCACGTAGTAAGGCTGTCATCCGGAGACCTCGGATTCTCATCAGCCATGACATACGACATCGAAGTATGGATGCCAAGCTATGGCAGATACGTAGAGATCTCATCCTGCTCCAACTTCCTGGATTACCAGGCAAGAAGAGCAAACATCAGATTCAGAAGAGCAGGCGGAAAGCCTGAATTCGTACACACACTTAACGGATCCGGACTTGCTATCGGAAGAACTACCGCTGCGGTTCTGGAGAACTACCAGCAGGCTGACGGAAGCGTAGTCGTTCCTGAAGCATTGAGAAAATACATGGGCGGCGTAGAGGTCATAAAGAAAGACGAGTTCTAGACCGCGCGCAGCCTGGCTTGACCGTTCAGGTACAGTATCGCGTTACAGGACATATCTATGAGACAGACAGCGACCAAGATATTCAATACAGTATTTACAAGATTCAATATCACGGTTTTCCTGGTATTGCTGCAGGCAGGGTATTTTGCCCTGCTTGTTTTCCGTCTCGACAGTTATGCCGAGTGGGCGACGATGGTCAACCGTGCGATAGGGATCATCGCTTCCATCTATATCATCTGGCGCGACTACAATCCTGCATACAAGATAAGCTGGCTGTTTTTCATCGGCGTTCTTCCGTCTCTCGGAGTAGTGAGCTACGTGATCTTCGGGGGCAAAAGGCCTTCACACCGTCTCAGAAAGACGCTTGCGCCTCTGGATAAAGAACACCTCAGGGACCTGGCGCAGACCGACGACATAAGCGGCATTGCTGAGCCGCGTGTCAGGAAGACATGCAGCTATATCCATGATTACGGGACGTTCCCTGCGTGGAAGGATACCGCAGCGAAGTACTATTCACTCGGCGATGATCTTTATCCGGATCTGCTTGCCGATCTCAGGAAGGCAGAGCGATTCATTTTCCTCGAGTTCTTCATCATAGGCGAAGGCGAGATGTGGAGCGGCATCGAAGCTATCTTACGCGAGAAGGCGGCGGCCGGTGTTGACGTCCGTGTGATCTACGACGACGTCGGTTCCATCAAAGTCCTTCCGAGAAATTTCCAGAAGAACATGGAAGCAGCAGGTATCAAAGTGATCACTTTCAATCCTGTCCTGCCTCTCCTTACATTTGCATACAACAACAGAGACCACAGGAAGATAGTCGTTGTAGACGGTGATATCGGCTATACAGGCGGCTTCAATCTGGCGGACGAATACATAAATAAAAAGAAGCGTTTCGGCCACTGGAAGGACTGCGGCATAAGGCTGGAAGGGAATGCCGTCTGGAACCTTACGGTCATGTTCCTTAATATGTGGAACGCGTTCAGGAAGACAGAGGAAGCATATGATGCTTTCCGTCCGGCAGCCCGGGATACTGAAGAGGACCGTGACGCAGACGTTTCGCAGGGCATCGTTCAGCCGTACGGTGATTCACCGCTGGACGAAGAACATGTCGGCGAGTTCGTCTATCTTGACATAATAAACCAGGCAAAAGATTATCTATATATCTACACCCCTTATCTCCTTATCGACAACGAGATGCAGGTGGCCCTTGAGATGGCGGTCAAGCGCGGCGTGAAGATCACGATAGTGACTCCGCACATACCGGACAAGCCGCTGGTCTTCGCCATTACGCGGTCGTACTATGAAGGCCTGGTCCATCACGAGGTAAAGGTGATGGAATACACCAAAGGATTCGTACATTCCAAAGTGTTCGTCGCCGACGACAGGATGGCTGTAGTCGGAACGATAAACGTTGATTTCAGGAGCTTCTTCTTCCACTTTGAAGATGCTGCATTTCTGGTCGACGCGCCGTGTATAAAGGATATACGCCGTGACTTCGAAGAGACGTTCGAAGTCTGCACGCCTGTCACGAGGAACTTCATGAACCACAGGATACTGAGCAAGATCGCAGGAGTCGTACTGCGTGTGCTTGCGCCTTTGATGTAATGAAAGCAGGAGCCGTTCCGGCTTCCTGAAAGGAGAAGATCATTTTGACGACAGAAAAGTCCCTGCCTGAATTTCTTGAGGCTCACAGAAAAGAAGAGAAAGCGTCGTTCCATATGCCGGGCCATAAAGGGCCGGCGTTCTTCGCGCGTCTCGGATACGGCGGAGCCGGAATGGCAGAGGCGGCGGACTTTGATATAACGGAGATCCCGGGAGCTGACGACCTGAGACATGCTGACGGCGTCATCAAAGCCATATCGGACAGGTATGCAGAGCTGTACGGCAGCAGAAGGTCGTTCATTTCGGTGAACGGAAGCAGCGCGCCGATAATGGCAGCGGTAATGTCGCAGGTCGGGAGAGGCCGCAGGATCATAGCATCATCGGACTGTCATATCTCGGTCAGGAACGGGATCAGGCTGGCCGGAGCTGAGGCGGTATATATAGAGCCTGAAAGGATCAGTTTTGACAGTCAGGCGGAAGAGGCTTTCGCGGCGCCATGTCAGATATCGGATGGAGAAAAGAAAGGGATCCCGGGAGGGATAAGTGCTGAAAAGATCGGAGCTCTGCTTGATGAATATGAAGACGCAGACGCGGTGATCTTCCCAAGTCCGAACTATTTCGGGGTCATGAGTGACGTTGCCGCCATAGCTGAAGAGGTACACAGGAGAGACAAAATCCTCATAGTGGATCAGGCGCACGGCGCCCACCTGAAGATGTTCTCGGACGCGTACCGCACTGAAAAGAATAGCGGGACTGATATATTGCTTCCTGCTCCCGCAGAAGAATGCGGTGCGGACATAGTGATCGACAGCACACATAAGACGATGGCGTCTTTCACACAGTCTGCGGTGGTCAATATTTTCGGTGACAGAGTAGACGCTGATGAATACGAGCAGGCGCTCCTCACGCTTGAGAGCACCAGCCCGTCATACATCCTCATGTATTCGCTTGCGGTAAACGCTGAGATAATGGCAGAACACGGAAATGAGCTCGCGAAGAAGTGGAGAGACGACCTCGATCATTTTTACGGTGAAATAAAGAAAATTGACGGCGTCAGAGTACTGACCGGACAGATGGTGCCGGGAGGGCTTTTTGACGATACTAAGATAGTTCTGGATCTCAGCAGGGCCGGGATGAGCGGCGAACAGGCAGAAGCTGCTTTGATCGAGAAAGGTATATACCCGGAATTCAGCACAGGGAACATTGTTATGTGCCTGACGGGGATCGGAAACGTCAGAGCGGATTACGACCTCCTGCTGGATGCAGTCAGAGAATTATGGAGTACAGAGAAGTGACAGGAACAGACGTATACGATACACAACAGAAAATGGTCATCGTGATAGCGGCGCTTGTGCCGTCGCTCATGATGGGGATATATATTTTCGGATCTGAAGCACTGATCCTGACACTGGTTTGCGTGGCCGCTGCTGTTGCCGCTGACTGGCTGGCAGGAAAAGCCATTGGGACGGTTGGGGACGGTTCTGGGGGTAACAGAAATGCGACACCCGGGGACAGAGATGAAGGCACTGCTTCTGGAGAAAGAGGCGGCGCCATGCAGTCAAGACCATCCGGAAACGTGATCACAGGTCCGCTGGACGGATTGTATCATGGCGCGTATTCAGGTGATATACGCGACCTTACGGCTGTAGTTACAGGCATGATACTTGCGTTCAGCCTGCCGGCAAGGCTTCCTCTCTGGATGGCCGCGGCAGGGTCGGTGATTGCGATAGTCGTGTTCAAATATCTCCTCGGCGGATTGATGGACAGGATCGCGTGTCCAGCGCTTGCCGCCAGGATAGTTATGCTGCTTCTGTTCAGAGGACCTATGACAGAATGGCCGCTGAATGACTTTGTCAAGACCAGCTATGATGAGCCGGGCGCGGTAAACGGATCTACGCCGCTTACCATGCTTGCAGAAGGTAAGGAGATACCGGGCCTTCTCAGGATGTTCATAGGCTTCGTCAGCGGACCGTGCGGAGCCGCCAGTGTTGCGGCGATCCTGATAGGCGGCCTGTATCTGATATGGAAGAAGATCATATCACCGAAGATCCCGGTGGCTATCATAGCGGTCGTTTTCATTTCGGCGCTGATATATTACGTGGCTGCCGGAGATTCGGATGAGGTCATGAACGGTATGGGGAGAAGCGCGCTTTATATGGCGGTGTTCCATCTGTTTACCGGAGGAGTACTGTTTACGGCGTTCTTCTGTGCGCCGCTCTGTGAAGAGGCGCTGGAAAGCAGCAGGAAGCTTGCGGTATATGCCGCAGGTATCGGCCTGATCACGATGGCGGTCAGGTTCTGGGGAACTTTTGAGGACGGCGCGGCGCTTGCCGTAGTCGTAATGAACATAATCATGTGTGTATGGGCGCTTGCCGCCGGGAAAAATCATATGGCCCGTCCTGATGACGGAAATGCATATAAGGAGGCATGATAAAAAGTAAACAGTAGGTGATACGAGTGCTTTAGCCGTT
>CAYMBU010000113.1:0-5364 GCA_964388765.1 uncultured Eubacterium sp. | reverse complement strand
AGGGCGACCTCAGAAGAGCAAGAGCTGCTGCACTGAACATCGTTCCTGCAAGCACTGGTGCTGCAAAAGCTATCGGCCTGGTACTGCCAGAGCTGAAAGGCAAACTCGACGGAAACGCTCAGAGATGCCCGGTTCCAACAGGATCATCCACGATTCTTGACGCAGTAGTATCATACGACGGAGATCTCACTATCGAGAAGATCAACGCTGCCATGAAGGCTGCAGAGTCACCATCATTCGGATACACAGAGGAACCACTCGTTTCTTCAGACATCGTTGGTATCACCTGGGGCTCACTCTTCGACGCCACACAGACAATGGTACAGAAGATGGACGAGGGACAGTATCTCGTAAGAGTTGCTTCATGGTATGACAACGAGAACGGCTACACAAGCCAGCTCGTAAGAACACTGAAGTACATGATGAGCCTGTAGGCCGTCGACCGGAAACTCCGGACTGCATTCCGGACCAAAAAAAATAACTGCTGTACAGGGACTGACCTGTGCAGCAGTTTTTATTATGTCATTCGTTCTGTCTAACCTACAGTATCGTTCCGCCGCCGATGACCACGTCTCCGTCATATACGACAGCGGCCTGGCCGGACGTTATGGCGCGGACAGGCTCGTCGAATTCGATCCTGACTCTTCCGCCTCCAAGAGGCACCACTTCTGCAGGCGCTTCTTTCTGCCTGTATCTTACCTTCACGGCCGCATGGAACGGCGCATCCGGCTCATCAAAAGCGATCCAGTTGAAATCGCAGACTTCTGTGGAAGACGAGAACAGTTTCTCATTCGGCACAAGCACCACCCGGTTCTTCTCCATGTCTTTACGGGATACGTAAAGCGGCGCAGGAAGCGCGAGCCCGAGCCCTTTTCTCTGGCCGACAGTGTATTTGATTATTCCCTTGTGTTCACCGAGCACGTTTCCGTCTTCATCAACAAAATCCCCTTCCGGGTATTCCCTGCCGGTATACCGCTCTATGAATCCCGCGTAATCGCCGTCAGGAACAAAACAGATATCCTGGCTGTCATGTTTTTTCGCGTTCAGGAACCCCTGCTCTTCAGCGATCTTCCTGGTCTCAGCTTTTTCCATTCCCCCCAGAGGGAACATCGTATGCGCCAGCTGTTCCTGCGTCAGAGAATACAGGACATAACTCTGATCCTTTCTGGGATCAACAGCTTTCTTCAGAAGGAAACGCCCCGACTCAGGGTCTTTCTCTACCCTTGCGTAATGCCCTGTCACAATACATTCGCAGCCCAGCTCTTCCATTCTCCGGTACAGATAGCCGAACTTAACATAGCGGTTGCAGTCCACACACGGATTCGGAGTCCTGCCCTCCTCGTACGCTTTTACGAACCGCTGCACGACTTCCTTCTCGAATTTTTCAGTGAAGTTGAAGACATGGAAAGGTATGCCCAGCCTGCGGCATACACTCTCCGCGTCTTCGACATCGGACAGACTGCAGCACGACGATTCTCCGGATACCCCGATGAGGTCGTTTCCGAACATCTTCAGTGTAACTCCGCTTACATCAAAGCCCTTTTCTTTCATCAGAAAAGCGGCCACGCTGCTGTCAACGCCGCCGCTCATGGCTATAAGTGCTTTTCTGTTTCTGTTGTCTGCGCTCTTTTCCATCAGATCTATCCGTTTTTTATTCTGCAAACATAGGGGTCGAAAGGTACCTGTCCCCTGTGTCCGGGATTATCACTACTATAGTTTTACCCGCGTTCTCCGGACGCTTCGCCAGCTCAGCCGCAGCCCATACTGCCGCACCGGCTGAGATCCCGACAAGTACTCCTTCAGTATTTCCGAGCTCCGCACCCATTGTGAACGCGTCTTCATTCTGTACCTTTACTACTTCATCATATACCGACGTGTCAAGCGTGTCAGGAACGAACCCCGCTCCGATGCCCTGGATCTTATGCGGTCCTGCATGTCCGCCTGAAAGCACCGGCGAATCCGCCGGCTCGACTGCAACGACTTTTACATCCGGTTTCTGCTCTTTCAGATATTTCCCAGTACCGGTTACCGTTCCGCCGGTACCGACGCCCGCGACGAAAATATCGACCTCGCCGTCCGTATCCTCCCAGATCTCGGGCCCTGTCGTCCTGTAATGTGCTTCAGGATTAGATGGATTCACGAACTGTCCCGGAATGAAAGCTCCCGGAGTTTCTGCCGCCAGTTCATTCGCTTTCTCTATGGCTCCGGACATCCCCTTTGTTCCGTCGGTAAGCACGAGCTCCGCGCCGTACGCTTTCATTATTATGCGCCTCTCGATGCTCATCGTTTCAGGCATCACGATGATCACGCGGTACCCCCTTGCAGCCGCTACAGAAGCAAGCCCTATCCCGGTATTGCCTGAAGTCGGCTCAATTATCACTGAATCTTCTTTCAGGAGGCCTTTCTCTTCGGCGTCGTCGAGCATAGCCTTTGCGATCCTGTCTTTGATCGAGCCGCCCGGATTGAACATCTCAAGCTTGGCTATGATCCTTGCCCCAAGTCCGTATTTCTTCTCCAGATTCGTAAGCTCCATCAGCGGCGTCTTCCCGATCAGCTGATCTGCCGCAGTATATATTGCTGACATTTCATACCTCCATTATCATCAGCCGGATGTACACCGGCCCAGGCTTAATAACCTATCTAAACAATATGTTTTAAACCATTATATCATGTCAGACAGGTATGTCAATCAGATCCGCCTGGTTCCAACGCTTTTCTGCCTATTTCCAGCGCTTGTCCGGATCGACCGTGTCTGTCGCGGTGTACAGAAGAGCGTTGCAGATCGTTGCCGCAACATTGCTTCCGCCTTTTCTTCCCATAGCGAAGATCCCCGGCACTCCGTATTTCTCACATACAGAGAGAGCGTATTCTTTGCTCTCCACTACATTAACAAAGCCCACTGGCACTCCGATCACGAGCGACGGCCTCGCGCCGTCTTCGATCATCTCAGCTATCCTTATCAAAGCTGTCGGAGCGTTACCTACAGCAAAAACAGCGTCCGAATGATTCTTCATCCCGCGCTCCATCGAAGCAACGGCACGTGTCGTTCCGTTCTCTTTCGCGAGTTTCGCGATCTCTGGATCCGCCATGTAGCATTCAGCAGAATCCCCGAGTTTTTTCAGGGATGGCTTGCTGATGCCGGCGTAAGCCATATTCGTATCAGTTATTATCGTTATTCCGCCGCCTGAGAACGCCTTTACGGCTTTCTCCACAGCGTTCTCGGTAAATCTGAGGTTCTCCGCATAATCAAAGTCTGCCGTCGTATGGATGACCCTCTTCACGACCGCCACCTTGTCTTCAGGGACCTGAAATCCTTTTTCAGCGAGCTCTTCGCCGATTATCTTCATGCTGGTCTTTTCTATGTCAGCAGGTAATACATGTTCAAATTCCATATCGTTCTCTCCCTACCTGTTTTACTCATACTTCCTGTCATATTTATCCATGATCTCGTAGATCTTATCGATGTCCAGGACGTTCCTCACGCCTTCAGCCAGCTTGTCGTACTGTTTCTCCTTGTACGCCTCGTGGCTTTCCGGCCTGTATCCCGACAGATCGATCCCCTTTCTTTCACAAAGCCAGTCTGCCAGCTTCTCTGTGAGCTCTCCTGTATCGAACAATCCGTGAAGATATGTCCCGAATACATTTCCGCTCACACAGCCGTCGTACTCGCCGCTCTCAAGCCTGATGAACGGGTCGCCTTTAACTTCGGTTCTTCCCATGTGTATCTCATACCCGTCAAGCTTCACGCCTTTGAACAAAGGCATTTCGACCTCTGCAAGGAACCTCGTCCTCCTCTTCATCGGCTTGAATACCGTTTCAGCAGGAAGAAGGCCCATACCGCGGATCTCCTCACGCGGTCCTTCCAGATGATCAGGATTCAGCAGCTTCTCACCAAGCATCTGATATCCGCCGCATACTCCGAGCACCGGAGTCCCCTTCTTCGCAAGCTGGAGCACCTTGGCCTCCATGCCTGTCTCACGCATCCATACCAGATCGTCGATCGTGCTCTTCGTCCCCGGGATCACTACCATATCCGGATCTCCGAGGTCCTCAGCCCGCCTTACATATCTCACTCCGAGCGCAGGGTGAGCCTCCATCGGCGAGAAGTCTGTGAAGTTGCAGAGTCTCGGCAGTCTCACGACCGCAACATCTACAGGCTTGTCCTCTTTGCTCCTCGTAAGCCTTGCGGAAAGGGAATCTTCATCGTCGATATCCACATCAAGGAAAGGAACTACGCCAAGCACCGGTATCCCGGTCATTTTCTCAAGCTTATCTACTCCCGGCATCAGTATGTTCACGTCGCCGCGGAACTTGTTGATGACCATGGCTTCGATGTGGCTTCTCTCATCATCATCCATCAGGCCGACAGTGCCGTACAGCTGTGCGAAAACGCCGCCTCTGTCTATGTCTCCAGCCAGGATCACCGGAGCGTCTACCATCTTTGCAAATCCCATGTTTACAATGTCGACGTCCTTCAGGTTGATCTCCGCCGGACTTCCGGCGCCTTCGATCACCATGATGTCCGCATCCTCTGCAAGACTGTAGTATGCGTCCAGGATCTCGGGCACGAGCTCGTCTTTATGGCTGTAATACTCTGTCGCAGTCATCTCTCCGCGGACTTTGCCCACCACTATGAGCTGGCTGCCGTTATCGGACGACGGCTTAAGAAGGATCGGGTTCATCCTTGCGTCAGGTTCCTGGCCGGCTGCTTCAGCCTGCGCCACCTGCGCGCGCCCCATCTCCAGGCCGTCTCTCGTGATATAGCTGTTCAGCGCCATGTTCTGGCTCTTGAACGGCATTACCCTGTATCCGTCCTGCTTGAATATCCTGCAGAGCGCCGTCACAAGAATGCTCTTTCCAGCATCAGACATGGTGCCCTGCACCATTATGCATCTTACGTGTTTACGCTTCTCCATTATCAGCCTCCCCGGCCAGTTCTTCCTTCATTATCTGAAGCAGCTTCTCATTGTCTTCTCTTGTCCTTACCGCAGTCCTGAACCAGCCTTCGCCGAGTCCCGGATAGTTGGAACAGTTTCTGATAAGGATTCCTCTGTTTCTCATTCTGTTCTCCAGATCGGCAGGCCCTCTGAACAGCAGGTAATTTGCCTCACCCGGCATCACGGTAAGCCCCAGCTTCTCCAGACCGTCTTTAATGAACGGCCTCTCGGACTTCACCATTTCCGACAGTCTCGTCACATATTCCGGTTCTGAAAGTGCTGCGATACCCGCGGCCTGTGCAAGTCCCGACACTGACCACGGCTGTCCAGATCCTCTTATTCCTTCAAGTATTTCTCTGTTTGAGCAAAGTCCGTAGCCGAGCCTTACTCCAGCCCTGGCGAACACCTTTGTGAACGCCTTGAGTAT